>NZ_KE992738.1:201241-266094 GCF_000466465.2 Clostridium sp. KLE 1755 | reverse complement strand
CCCCCTGCATCCCTCCGCTGCCCGGGCCGCGCACACCGGTACGGAAGACGACGACAGGCTCCGGACGCACAGCGGCCGATACACTGGCAAAACTGCGGCGGTTGCCTTTATCCCGATCTTCCCTATTGAGTTTCGGGCGCGGAGCATTTATAATAGGAAGCGCCCATATTTTTCGGGCGGTTATTTTTTTGCAATCAATTCATCTTTAAAGCTGTATGGGGGGACTCTACTTATGAAAAAACAGACTGGAAACCAAATTACGGAAGGTGTTATCTGGAAGCAGCTTCTGCTCTTCTTTTTCCCGATTCTGTTCGGCACTTTTTTTCAGCAGCTCTATAATACCACCGATGCCGTAATTGTAGGCAATTTTGTGGGAAAAGAAGCGCTGGCGGCGGTGGGCGGACCGGCGTCAACACTCATCAACCTTCTGGTGGGCTTCTTTGTAGGGCTCTCTTCCGGCGCTACCGTTATTATTTCCCAATATTACGGAGCCAAAAACAAAACAGATGTAAAAAGGGCCGTACATACTTCCATTGCCCTGTCCATCGCCGGCGGCGCAATTATCATGGTACTGGGCATTATTTTTGCAGGAGCGGCTCTGCGCCTCATGAATACGCCTGATGATATCATGCGCCTCTCCGTTGTTTATATGCGCATTTATTTTCTGGGTGTGATTCCTTCCCTGATTTATAATATGGGGTCCGGTATACTGCGCGCTGTGGGAGATTCCAAACGTCCGCTGTATTTCCTGATCCTCTCCTGCCTTGTGAATATTGTGCTGGATATTTTCTTTGTGGTAGGGCTGAAGCTGGGTGTTGCCGGCGTTGCCATTGCAACCGCCCTTTCCCAGGTAGTCAGCGCCGTCATGGTCCTTACCGCCCTGATGCGGACGGAGGATTCCTACAAGCTGTCACTGAAGGAGATCCGTTTTTACCCCGGAATGCTGAACAATATCATCCGTATCGGTCTGCCCGCCGGGCTGCAGTCCACCATGTATTCCATTTCCAATCTGATCATCCAGGCAAGCATCAATTCCTTCGGTACGGATACCATTGCCGCCTGGACGGCCTACGGAAAGATGGACGGCATTTTCTGGATGATCATGGGCGCCTACGGCGTGGCCATCACCACCTTTGCCGGTCAGAACTTCGGCGCGGGAAAATATGACCGGATTCATAAAAGCGTCCGCGTCTGCCTGGGCATGGCGGCCTTTACCAGCGTCCTGCTCAGTGCAATAGTCCTGCTGGGCGGCAGGGTTTTCTTCCGCCTGTTTACCTCTGATGCAAATGTTACCGCCATCGGCCTGCAGATGATGCGTGTGATCTCACCCAGCTACATTACTTATATATGTATTGAAATCCTGGGCGGCACCGCCAGGGGCTGCGGAGATTCCGTCATTCCCATGCTGCTCACCTGCTTCGGCATCTGTGTGCTGCGTGTGGTGTGGATTCTGGCCATCGTGCCTCTGCGTCCGGAGCTGTCAACCGTGGCCTTCAGCTATCCGCTGACCTGGACGGTCACCTCGGTTATGTTTATCGTATATTATCTGCGGGGCAACTGGCTGAAGCGCAGCCGGCGGCTGGAGTAAGATCGCAGTACTTCCTTATTAAAAAAACGCCGGTTCTGATAACCGACGTTTTTTTACCCCCTTTTTAACCTCTCTTTTTTATATCCGTCCTCCCCCTGCCGTTACTTTTCTCTTTGTCCGGCAAGGAACCGTTCCATAAATTCTCTGTAATCTCCGGCCGGCATAGGTCTGGCGTATACATAGCCCTGTATGAAATCACAGCCCATTTCCCGCAGCATATCCACCAGCTCCATATCCTCCACGCCCTCGGCCACCGTTTCCATTTTCAGCGTCTCAGCCAGGTTCAGCATACAGGCTACCACCGCCCGTCCCCTTTCCTCATACTCTCCCCGCTCAAAAAACCTCCTGTCAAATTTCAGCACATTCATAGGAATATCCTTCAGGATATTCAGGGAGGACTGTTCCGCCCCAAAATCGTCCATGGCGCAGGAAAACCCGTGTTCCTGCAGCCCTTTTACAATTTCGCGGAAAATGTCATGATTTTCCACAATCACGCCCTCGGTAAATTCCAGCTCCAGATATCCGTCGGGTATTTCGTACTGTCTTTTCAGGCGACGGCAATTTTCTGTAAAATCAGGCTGCAGCATGGTTGTCCTGGATACATTGACAGAAATACACAGGGGTCTTCCCTGCTGCCTCAACCATTGCTTCAGGAACCTGCAGGCCTGCTCTAGCATGTAATAATCCAGGCGGAATATAATCCCCTCCCGTTCAAACAAATCGATAAAATCTGCCGGGAATATAAGTTTCCCGTCTGCCCCGCGCCAGCGTACCAGGGCTTCCGCCCGCAGGACTCCCGATTTTTTCAGGGAAATCTGTGGCTGGAGATACATCTCAAACTCCTCTTTACGCAGTGCGTCAGCCATTGCCGCTTCCATGGCCAGCTCCTGCACCACCCTGCTGCGCATCTTTTCATCATAAACAGCCATATGGCTTCCCGGAAGGCTTTTAACGCTTTTTTCAGCAATGTTGGCTCTGTCCAGCATCTCATTCAGACTGAGCCGATCCTCCGGCTTTTCCATCCGATATGCACCGCAGGCAAGCTCCACGCGGAACCGGCGGGAGTCTCCTGCAAAACCGTTCAGCTTTTCCGTAATCCGCCGGAAACGTTCCTCCAGCTCCTCACTTCTTTCAAAGCTGCGCAGGACAACGAACTTGTCGCCGGATATCCTGCCGAAGGTTTCATAAGGCTTCAGCGTTTCCCGGATGCAGTCGGCCCAGTACTTTAAAAAGCGGTCCCCGGTTTCATAGCCGTACACATCATTTATGTATTTGAATTTTTTCAAATCCGAGTACCAGAGCACGTATTTCCTGTCCGGATTTTCACTGAGAAGCTTTACTGCCTGGACCCTGAAGCCTTCAAAATTCAAGAACTGCGTCAGCTGGTCAAAATAAAGGATTCTTCTGTTTTCAAACTGCAGCTCTTCCTTAATCAGGAAGGTGGATATATAGCTGGCAAGCATGCCAAGAATGGCAAGCTCGGACCAGTATTTCGTTATGTTTTTCAGGCCGATGAAGCCAAGGAGGCGGCTGCCTGCAAATATGGGCGTCAGGCAGAAGGATTCCGTTTTATCCCTTTTCAGCCTCAGATAAAGCCCTTCATCCTCCCCGGCAAGCTGCTCCACATTTTTTATGACCACCTGCTTTTCGTTGCTCAGGATTTTTTCCCAGCAGGCAATGGTTTTCTCCGAAATGGGCTTCTTTTCCAGAACCTGGTATTCCTCCCGCCGCTGATTCCAGACAGCCACTCTTCCTTTCCGGGAAAAAAGCAGCATAACGCCTTCCTCCGAACCGTAAAAACGGCAGATTTCGGCCAGCAGCTCCCTGGAGGCCTCAACCACGCTCTCCGCCTCAATCAAAGGCCTCATGCAGGAAGAAAGCATATTCTGGCCATAAAGGGAACGCTGGATCACCTCATCCGTCCGCTCCGGCCTGGAAACATCCATTACCACTTCCATACGGACAAGCTTTTTTTCCCATTCCACAAGCTTATCCTTCAGAATATAATCACCGTCTATTACATCATTATGATGCTTCCATATATAATACTGATCTCTGCGCAATACGGCATTGGTACAAAACGGGCAGGGCTCCTTCCTGTTCTGCAGCACCTCATAGCACTTTTTTCCCTTGTAGTCTCCCCAGGTTTCCTTTATCCGTCCCGGTTCAGCCACACTGATCAGATACAGCTCATAGGTTTTGGGATCGCTCAGATAGATAAAATCCTCAGCGGTCTCAAGCGTCAGAGCCTCTGAAAAAGCCAATGCATATTTTTCAAGCATATAAGTAAAAAAAGCCTCCTCCTCGGAAAGCTCTTCCAGTCCCGCCAGCCGCATCATCCTCTGCCTTTCTTTTTACAGATATAATCTTATTCTTCTATTATAAATATACCACTGCAAAAAGCAAGTTTTTATTCATTTCTTCAAATGGTTCTTATTCCCTTTTCAAAGCCGCCTTTTTGAGGTACTATTAAAGTAAGGAAAGGTAATGGCAACAGTTCGGTCAGCCCAACTGTTGCAGGTAATGACGGGGCGTTTGCAATTAATAAAAAGGGGGCTTTTATATGGCAAACACAATTATTACAATCGGCAGGCAATTTGGCAGCGGCGGCCATGAAATCGGCAAGCTCGCGGCACAGAAGCTGGGCATCGAATGCTATGACAGCAGGCTGATCCAGCTGGCTTCCGAAAAAAGCTGTATCGGCATGGAGCATCTCAAGCCCGTGGATGAAAAGAGGGCAAATCCCTGGCTCTATACCGTACCCTCGGATTACTCCAACGAAATGACCGGCTTCGGGCTTCCCATGAACGACATGCTGTTCAATGTGCAGTCCCAGATCATCCGGCAGCTGGCAGATAAGGAATCCTGCATCATCGTTGGCAGATGCGCAGATTCCGTGCTGGAAAGCTATCCGAACGTCATATCCGTTTTTATCCGGGCCAATCATCCTGAGCGCGTTAAAAGGATCATGGAGCGCCAGAACATTTCAGCAAAAGAAGCGGAAACGCTCATCAAAAAGATGGATAAGGACAGAAGCCTTTACTACAATTTCTTCTCCGACAAAAAATGGGGACGCGCCGAAAGCTATGATCTCGTCCTCAACAGCACTGCGCTTGGCCGTGAAAGATGTGTTGACCTCATCTGTTCCCTTATGAAGCAGCTGTAAATCCCTTACATAATACAATACAGATGCGCAGTTTAACTGATTCCCGAAAGGGTTCCCGGGCCGTAAGGCTTCCGGGAATCCTTTTTTTGTTTTTCCCACTTTTTTGCACTATCTTAACCTATGTAAAATGTTTGTAAAATCAATGCAGAAAGCATGTTTTTCCCGTTTTCTTTCATTATAATAGGCCATGTAAATATTATGTTTGAAACATGTTGAGAAAGGGTAAAGAAATGACTATCAGCTTCTCTTCTTTTCTGTCACAGCTTCTTTCCAGCCCGGTTCTGGCGGTCACCGTTGTGCTGACTCTGGGCGTAATTCTCGTCAATGGCTGGACCGACGCCCCCAACGCCATCGCCACCTGTGTCTCCACAAGAGCCATCGGCCCGAAGGCGGCAATTCTCATGGCGGCGTTCTTTAATTTTCTCGGAGTTTTTGTCATGACAATGATCAATGCCAGCGTGGCTTCCACCATCTATAATATGGTGGATTTTGGCGGTAACCCGGATCAGGCCCTCACCGCCCTGTGCGCCGCTCTGGTAGCTATTGTCTCCTGGGCTGCGGCCGCATGGTGGTTCGGGATTCCTACCAGTGAAAGCCATGCGCTGATTGCCGGATTGTCCGGCGCCGCGGTTGCCATGCACAACAGCTTTGCAGGAATCAACGGCTCCGAATGGATCAAGGTTATCTATGGCCTGATCCTCTCCACACTTTTGGGTTTCCTGCTGGGCTGGCTGTCGGCAAAAACTGTGGAGACGGTGTGCAAAAACATGGATCGGCCCAAAACCACCGGATTTTTCGGCGGGGCGCAGATTGCAGGCGGGGCGGCCATGGCCTTTATGCACGGCGCACAGGACGGCCAGAAATTCATGGGTGTTTTCATGCTCGGGATTTTTCTCGCAAACGGACAGGATAATGTGACCAGCTTCCGCATTCCCCTGTGGCTCATGATTCTGTGCAGCGCCGTGATGGCCCTGGGCACCTCCATCGGCGGCTACCGCATCATTAAGGCCGTGGGAATGGATATGGTAAAGCTGGAAAAATACCAGGGCTTTGCCGCGGATATGGCCGGCGCGGCCTGTCTTCTGCTCTCCTCGCTGACCGGCATCCCCGTCTCCACCACACATACGAAAACCACGGCCATCATGGGCGTGGGCGCGGCCAGAAGGCTTTCCAGTGTAAACTGGGGAGTGGTCCGTGAAATGGTGCTCACCTGGGTTCTTACCTTCCCGGGCTGCGGACTGATTGGCTATCTGTGTGCCAGGCTGTTTTTGTTTATATTCTGAACAGTTACAAAACATTATTTCATTTCATTGAAAGGATATTGCAATGGGTAGAAAAAAAGAAAATAATTATTTTGACATGTTCATCCAGGCCGTAACCTATTCCTGCCAGGCGGCGGATATGCTGAAGGAAAACTTTATCAGCTTCGATCCCGAACAGCTGCCGGCCTGCATGGAGGCCCTCCATCATATAGAACATACGGCGGATCTTGCCAAACATGATTTGATGGAAAAGCTGCTGAAGGAATTCATCACTCCCATCGACCGGGAGGACATCATGGAGCTCTCCAGCGCGCTCGATGACGTGACCGACAGCCTGGAGGACATACTGCTGCGGCTGTATATGTTCCGCATCACTTCCCTGCGCGAGGACGCCGTTTCCTTCGTCAGCATTATCTGCGACTGCTGCTGCGCCCTGAAGAAGCTGATGGTGGAATTCCCTGAATTCCGCAAATCCAAAGCGATTAAGGATATGATAATCGAAATCAACCATCTGGAGGAAAACGGCGACAAGCTTTACACAGAAGCCATGCGCAGGCTGTATTCCGAATCCGGCGACGCCGTGGAAATCCTGTCCTGGACCGCAATTTATGACAGACTGGAAAAATGCTGCGATAAATGCGAGGACGTGGCGGATGTGGTGGAAACGGTTATTTTGAAGTACAGCTGACGGCAGGGAAATGGAATCCGGGCTGCTGTGTTTTTACAGCGCCGGTTTCCTGCCGGACAGGAGCGCACTTTCCCGGGAACAGCCAGGATTTCCTTCGCCATGTTATTTTATATAATTTTCATTTTTTATTTCCGCCATGCTGTGTTATTATAAAAAACACACTGGCTGCCGATTGTGTAAATCCTATCTGCCAAGTTTATTTTTACATATACAATCAAATCGATTTTTCTGTCCAATCGGACAATAATTCCACTATGAGAGCAAATATTTTTATTCCAAAATAACAAAATCTATTACCATAATAACAGTAAGAAACGGTTGCCATGTGTCGGATTACCAGCTATAATTAAATGGAAGATAGATATTTACACATAGCTTACGGAACAGGAGGCTGTGTGCAGGAACACGAAGAAAAAGAAGTGACAAATCAGGCCGATCCGCAGAACATTCACCATGAGGATCTGGCTTTAAAAACGGCGGCGCAGTATTTCGGCGAAGAGCTTCTGCCTCTGCTGGGGATAACCGATAACGTACGGTACGTTGCCCCCACTGAAAATGTGACGCTGGAAGCGAAACAGATGTACCAGGATTTCAACTACATCTCAACGAATAACCTCTGGGTACATCTGGAGTTTGAAAGTGACTCCGTCACACGCAAGGATCTGAAACGGTTCCGGGAATACGAGGCAACAACGGCCCGAACCTTTAATGTTGCGGTCATTACTTATGTAATCTGCTCCTCTAAAGTGAAAAGGCCCATAAGCTCACTGGCAGAGGGCATCAATGTTTATCATGTAAAGCTTATCCGTCTGAAGAATAAGGATTCGGACCGGCTGTTCGCCTGCGTAAAAGAAAAGCAGGAGCAGGGAATGCCCCTGGAGAAAGAAGATCTGGTTTCCCTGCTTCTGACGCCCCTGATGTCCGGGAATATGGGAATCGGGGAACGGATTATAAAAAGCCTGAATTTTATACAGTATGCTTCAAAAACGGTAACTCCGATTGAACTGGAAAAAATGAAGGCCGTGCTGTATACATTAGCTTTTAAATTTTTAAATAAAAAGGAATTGGCCGAAGTGAAGGAGGTAATTGCAATGACAGAACTTGGGAAAATGCTTGTAAATGACGGATTTGAAAAAGGGCTTGCCGAAGGGAAAGCTGAAGTGGAAGCAAAATTTGTAGCTATCATCAGGAAAAAGAGAGCGAAAGGGCTTGATGCTTCTGCCATAGCAGAAGAATTGGAACTGGAAACCGCCTATGTTGAAAAAGTAATGGCATTAATCGCTGAAGGCCCTTCCGTGAGCGACCTGCAGATAGCGCAGATGATTCTCGGACAGTAACCGTCGGCTCACAAACAATATGAGCCGCAGCCGGTTTGATATGATTTCATTTGCCTGCTGCGGCTGCATTTTACCCGTTCTGCTATTCTATTGAAGCACTGCTTTATCCCATCTGTTTTTCAGCCGCTATTCTCACAGCCCCATAATAAATCCCGTACAATGCCGCAAAAAATCCAACCGCCATTGCCACCGCCTGCCAAATCCACATATTTCCCGTAAATACAGGCATTCCCAAAGTATCAAGAAGCAGCTTTCGCGCCCCGTCATATATCAGCCGGCCGCTGGTAATAAGAGCCGGAGGCAGCGGCAGCAGAAACAACAGCATCAGCTGTCGGTTATCTAACCTGGCAATCTGTTTCCCGCTCATTCCCAGCTGTCCAAGAATACTGTTCCGTCTTTTCTTTTTTTCACCGTCACTGAGGGCCTGCGTTGCAAGAATTGCCGCCCCGGTAATTTCCAGAATGACAGACAGATATACCAAGCAGATAAGCAGCACATAAATCTGAGAAAGCGATTCCTTCTGCACCCACTTGCCTGACAGGTAATCCTTATCCGGATATATCAAAGAAGTGACCGCCCGTCCTGTTTCCATAGATAGTAAATCGTCAGGGGGAACTGATTCATCCCGGGAGGTTAACCCCTCACAGGAAGCTGACTTTCCCGGGGAGGCAGGCCTCCCTTCGGAAACAGATTTCCCTTGGGAAACAGATTTCCCATTCCCCCTGTCCAAAAGAATAAGCCCGCCGTCCGTCAGCTGTTCAAGCTCCGCGCTGTTCAAAGGCTGCTCCGTAACTGCCGCATACAGACCGTACCGTATCTCCATCCCGTCCGTCACCTTATCAGGAACCACAACAACATAATCCAGGCCATTGCCGTAGGTATCATTCTGGCTGAACGGCTCTGAGAAAACGCCTCCTGCATTCAGTTCATATCCATTCACCTCTATTGTCCCGGCCTTCTCCATATAATCCGAAAATTTGCCGGCAAGAGACGGCGTGCAGTGGACATAACAGGTATTTTCGTAAACCTCCGGGATTTCATATCCCAGCATCTGCCTCAGATAAAGATAGTCGCTCTGTTTCATATACGTATCCGACAGATATTCCGCATATATGAGCCGCTGCGGCTTTTCCAACTCCTGCGCCGCCTGCCGCCTTAAAGAAAAAAATTCCCTGCTTTCCCAGCCATAGATTCCGTAGGAACAGCTCTTTTGTATGGGAAAGCTTTCCCCAATCCGTTTTTCATAAGCGCTGAAATCCATCATACCGCCCGGATGCAGTATCATTATATCAAACACATTCAGCTCGACGCTGCGATCCGCAAAAATACGGGCAGCAGCCCCTGTTCCAAAAAAGAATACCGCCAGCATAAATAAAACTGACAGGATTCCAAGCACCACACTCATGGAACGAAGCTTTGACGTAAACTCCCTGAAAATAATCAGATGATTTTTCCGGTACGCCCATCCCTTCCTTTTTTCCAGCTGTGAAGCCAGAAAAGAGGGCACGCTGAAAAAGAAAGCAAAAAGGCCAGTCACCACAAACGCCAGCCCCAAAAGGACATCGTATCCCTTCCCCATGGGCCGCAGTATGATCAGCATGTTACCCAAAGCATAAACAAGCAGTGACAATATGAAAACTCCCGGGAAAGAACTTTTCTGCTTCAGCAGCCTGCCTTCGTTCTGCCGATCGTAATACAACAGATCATACAGCCTGATTTTCCGGAGCCGTCTTTTATTTTTATGCAGGGCAAACAGATACATTCCGGCAAAATATAACAATGTCACTCCTGCCGTCTGAAAGGAAACGGAAAAACCAAGGGTAAACGTCATGCCAAACATTCTGAGCACCGCGGCCTCCACAAGCCTGGACAACAGAATGCCGGCCAGCAGTCCGAAAACAAACGCCATGCCTGCAATCATCAGATTTTCATATAAAAACAAACCTGCAATGGTCCGGTTAGACAGCCCGGAAACCATATATATACTCAGCTCCCTGCTGCGCTTCCTGAGCATATAGCCGGTCATATAGCTTACAAGCCAGCCCAGCACAAGAATTATCAGCAGGGATGTGGCAATCACCATAAGCGGCAGTATCTCCAGCCTGGGAAGCCTTTTGACCTGCTCAGAAAAAATCAGCGAATTATAAGCATACATACATGCCACGGCACAGCTTATCGTAATAAAATACAGCACATAATCCCCCAGCTGCCTTTTTGCATTGCGCAGCACCAGTTTTCCTAGCATTGGCCGTCACCTCCCAAAAGAGAAAGCACGTCCAGGATTTCGTGGTAGAATACGCCCCTTGTCTTCTCTCCCTTCACAAGCTCGTTGAATATCTTCCCATCCTTCAAAAACAGGATGCGCTCCGCATAACTGGCGCAGAATGCATCATGGGTCACCATAAAAACCGTGGTTTCCAAATCTTCATGCAGCTGTGAAATAATTTCCAGAAGCACACGGGCGGAATGGGAATCCAGAGCCCCTGTCGGCTCATCCGCAAAAATTATTTTGGGGCCGCATACCACAGCGCGGGCAAAGGCACAACGCTGCTTCTGCCCTCCCGACGTCTGAAAGGGGAATTTCCCCAGCACATCGCCAATCTGCAGCTTATCTGCAATCTTCCTGACCCGCAGGCTAATTTTCTCCGGCCCCAGTCCCTGAATCGTCAGGGGCAGCGCCATATTTTCTTCCAGAGTAAGCGTATCCAGCAGATTATACTCCTGAAATACAAAGCCCAGGTTATCCCGCCGGAACGCGGCAAGCTCCTCCTCCCGCAGCTTTGTAATATCCTTTCCATCCAGCATAATATGCCCGGCGCTCACAGAATCAATGGTGGAGAGGCAGTTGAGCAGCGTGGTTTTCCCGGAACCGGAAGCGCCCATAATACTGATATACTCTCCCTTACGGACATGGAAGCTGAGCTGATCCAGCGCCCGGGTTACGGTACCCAGGCCGCCATAGTATTTTTCAATATTCTCCACCCGTAGAAGAATTTCTTGTGCACAGCCCAATTACCCGGCCTCCCTTCCATTTTCAATGACAACATCCCTGTCTGCAAATTTTAATATATACGTATATGCGATGTCTGAGGCAGATTCCATGTCAATTTTATAAGTTCCCCGCATACGCAGTGAAAATCCGGCCTCAAAGGCATATGTCCGGGTGATCGCCGTCACATTTCCTCCGGAATCCCTGATACTCTCCTCTGTAACAGCCGGTATGATGTTGCAGTAAGGGAACTGCCCGTCAATAACCACCTGGGTAATCCTCCCCTCTTCCTGAATCCATTCCACTCCCGGTGAATCCGATCGGATCTGCCTGGATCCGCCCAGGAAAAACAGGACTGCAGCCAGAGAAATAAAAACAACAGCCAATATCCAGGCAGCCTTCCGTCCGCCCCTTTTCCTTCCCTGTCTGTATACACGCTCCATAATGGACACCTCCTTAATATTTTGGACCGGCAGTCCTGCAAAAGCTCCTGCTGCCTGAATCCAACCCCATTGTACCGGGAGGCGCCTCTTTCTTGTATACATGTTTCCTGATCTTATGTGACAAATCTGTAAGATACCGTAACAGCCGGTCATCTGAACAGTTACAGGATACCGTCAGCCGCTCACATCCAACATATGCTGACTGAAAATTTACAGGCAGCAGGGATTAAAACAGCACCGTCCTACACCGTGAGATGCCCGCTTTTAGGAAAGGTCAGGCGGATCGTTGTAAATTTCCCCGGCTCAGACAGCGCATCCATGGCAATCCCCAGCCTGAGACAAAGCTGCCTGCACAGATAAAGACCGATGCCCGTGGCCCCCTTTCCCGCCCTTCCGTTGCTCCCTACGAAGCCCTTGTCAAAAATCCTTCCGATTTCACTGGGCAGAATACCGACGCCGTTATCCGTCACGGACAAGACCACACTGTCCCCCCTCTTCCCGGATTCCACCGTGATTACGGGAGAAGCCTCACTCCGGTATTTCACACTGTTGATTATGACCTGGCTGATAATAAAGACTATCCATTTGCTGTCCGAATATACGGTATCCCCAATTCCGTCCGTATGAATGCAGGCCCCGCTCTGTATCAGGAACTGCCTGTTTGCGGCAAGCGCCTCAAAGACACAATCCTTAAGAGAGATTTCCCGGATAAAATAATCCTTTTCCACACTCCCCAGCCTTGCAAAAAAAAGCACCCGCTCCACCTCGCGCTCAATCTGCTCTGTCTGCGACATAATTTTCCGGATCACGTCCGACCTGTTATTTTCGCATAATAGCTGTATCCCAGTCATGGGGACCTTGATTTCATGCACCCACTGTTCTATAAAATCCCGGTATTCCGTGTTTGTCCTTCTGTTCTGCGCCACCTCGTCCGTCATGGACTTCAGCGCTTCCTTCATTATCTGAAAATATACCTTTTCCGCGGCGGACACAGGCTTATCTGCAATCTCCGCCGTCAGATACTTTTTCTCCAGCGAATCCGTCACTGACAGCAGATACCGCAGCCTTTTGTAAAGACGCACATATCCGCAGCACAGACTGGCAGCAACGATGAGTAAAAAGCATATCCACAGCAGGATCATTTCCTGGGGCGTAATTCCATAAAGAAGCAACAGCACGGAAAAGAAAAAACCGCCTGCAAGACAGGTGAGAATCACAGCCCTTGTACTTTTAAGATAATCGGAAATTGTCATATTTTATATCCCATCCCTCTTTTTGTCTGTATCAGGTTCCCGGCTCCCAGCGCGCAGAGTTTTTCCCGTATCCGCATCATATTCACGCTCAGCGTATTGTCATCAATATGGATCTGGCTGTCCCATAAAAATTCCACCAGTTCAAGCCTTGGGACTATTTCTCCCGCGTGCGTGAACAGATAATACATCAGCTTCAGCTCTGTTTTCGTCAGCTCCGCCTCCCGGCCGCCAAAGGACAGCGTACCCGAGGCCAGGCTGAGACGCATTCCCTTATATTCCGGCAATTCCGCCTGTTCTCCTCTTTTTCCTCTTTTCAGCAGCAGCTTTATCCGGGCAAGCAGAATAGGCACATTGTATGGTTTTGTGATATAATCATCTCCGCCAATCGTCAGCGCATACAGCTCATCCATGGACGTATCCCGTCCTGTCAGAAACAGGATGGGCGTATCTGAAAAGCTTCTGATATCGGCGCACAGATGATATCCGTCCCTGCCCGGCAGATTGACATCCAGCAGTATCAGATCCGGGGCCAATGCCCTTACCAGCTCTGCCACGTTACCGAATTCCTCTGCGGCCTCCACCAGATAACCCGCATTGGACAGGAGTGTTTTCAATTCCTCCCTTATCAGTTCTTCATCCTCTATAATCAATATTTTATCCATCCGGCCCTGTTCCTCCTCTGCCCTTCCTGACGGCAAATCAGAGCATTATTACCATACCTGGCCTGCCGCCGCTTCCCTGCCCCAAGCTGTAGGCCGTCTTTTTTGTCCGGCAGCTTTTTCTATATTTATGCAGGAATAATACAAGTATAGCATTATCTGTGCCGGAACAAAATAATACAAAAACAAAACAAGAAAATACATTTTATTTTTCTCCCGATCACCTAATATAAAAAGGTACTTCATTCCACAAAAAAGGAATGCGGCAACTGTAATTTTTTTTAATCATCCGGGAGGGGATTATCCTATGACACCAATGAAATGGTTCTATTCCTTTATCAAGCCCTATCGAAAGCGGCTCTTTCTGGGATTGTTTCTCGTAACATTTCTGGCAGGACTCGCCATCATTAATCCTATCGTCAGCGGTAAGGTCGTGGACGACGTTATCAGCGGCGGACAGTATCACAAGCTGCCTGTGCTTGTGGCCATACTTCTGCTGGTGACGGCCGTGCGAAGCGTTCTCCGCTTCCTGGTTCCCTATAACTTCGAAATCTGTTCCCAGGGTGTGCTGTACAAAATGAGGGATGCGGTTTACAGAAAGCTCCTGATGGAAGACTTTGACTTCTATAACCGCAACCGCACCGGCGACCTGATGAGCAGACAGACAGGTGATATGGATGCCATCCGCCATTTCGTGGCAAACGTCATCTCATCCATTTATGAAAATATCCTGTATTTCTGCTTCGCGCTGGTCATGATTTTTACCATCAATACGAAGCTGGCGCTGTGCATGCTCTGCATCCTGCCTTTTACGCTGGTGCTCACGCTCTGCCAGTTCAAGCAGGTAAAACCGGCCTTCCATAACATCCGTACCCATTTTTCCAGCCTGAACGCCTTCGTCCAGGAAAATATCAGCGGCAACCGGGTGGTAAAGGCTTTTGCCAAGGAAGATTACGAAACCGAAAAATTCGAAGTCGAAAACGACGGCTACAAAAAAGCGGAGCTGGATTGTGCGGCAATCTGGTCCAAATATGTGCCTGTTTTTGAATTCTTTTCCAACATACTTACCGTTGTCCTCATGCTTTACGGCGGCATCATGGCCATCCGGGGCGAGGTAACCCTGGGCAGCCTGGTAACCGTAAACGGCTACCTGTGGATGCTCAATATGCCCATGCGTATGGCGGGCTGGTTCGTCAACGACGTACAGCGCTTCGTCACCTCCGTGGAAAAAATACATACCACATTTTCCGAGGATCCTCATATCTGCAAGCCGGAAAATGCCATTACCAAAAAGCATCTGAAGGGAAGCATTGAATTCCGCAATGTATCCTATCAGGCCGAGGGCGAGGATATTATCCAGAATGTAAGCTTTTCTGTGAAGCCCAACCAGACCATCGGTATCCTTGGTCCTACCGGCGCAGGGAAATCCACCATCATGAACCTGCTCTGCCGTTTCTATGACGCAACGGAGGGCGAGGTGCTGGTGGACGGCGTCAACGTAAAGGACATGGATTTATATGAGCTGCGGGACAATATCGGTATGGCCATGCAGGATGTATTCCTCTTTTCCGATACCATTGAGGGAAACATCGCCTACGGCCGGCCCGACTGTCCTTTTGAGAAGGTTAAAAAAGCGGCCATTGCCGCGGATGCCAACCATTTTATCCAGGCTATGCCGGACGGCTACGACACCATTGTGGGGGAACGCGGCGTCGGTCTTTCCGGCGGCCAGAAACAGCGTATTTCCCTGGCCCGCGCCCTGCTTAAGGACCCTGCCATACTGATTCTGGACGACACCACCTCCGCGGTGGATATGGAAACAGAATCCTACATACAGAAGCAGCTGAAAAACCTGGAGGGCAACCATACAATTTTCATTATTGCCTATCGTATTTCTTCCCTGAAGGATGCGGATCAGATTCTGGTTCTGGATCACGGCCGTATCGCGGAACGGGGAACACACGATGAACTGCTTGCAAACAACGGCTATTATGCCCGGGTTTTCGAGCACCAGTATCACACACCGGCAAAGGAGGGACGTTAAAATGGCACGCAACAGATACGATATCGACGAAGTCATGGAAGACCATTTTGACTTAGGGCAGCTCAAAAGGCTCGGCCATTATGTCCTTCCCTTTAAAAAGGATATGGCCCTGGCGGCCTTCCTCATGCTCTCCGCAAGTGCGCTGACCATGCTCATTCCCCGTTTTTTCATGACGGTGATGAATGACATTATTCCCCAGGGGGATGTTAAGGGACTGCTGCGAATCAGTTTTTACACGCTGCTGATCATCCTGTATTCCGTGTTCTCCCTGAAGGCCAAAATAAAAATTACCAACCGGGTGGGCCAGTCCGTCATCCATCAGCTGAGAACCGATATCTTCTGCCACCTGCAGGAGCTTCCCTTCTCCTACTATGACGACAGGCCCCACGGGAAAATCCAGGTCCGGGTCGTAAACTATGTAAATAATTTAAGTGACCTGCTTTCCAACGGTCTGCTGAATACAATAACGGACCTGTGCAGCCTGATTTTCATCATCTTTTTCATGCTCTCCATTAACGTGAAGCTGACATTGATGTGTATGTGCGGCCTTCCCGTACTGGCGCTGTTTGCCAGCCTCATTAAGAAAAAGCAGCACCGCGCATGGCAGATACAGAGCAACAAGCAGTCCAACCTGAATGCTTATATTGCAGAAAGCATCAACGGCATCCGGGTGACCCAGTCCTTTGTCCGCGAAAAAGAAAACAGCGGAATTTTCAACCGTCTCAGTGACGGCTACCGCCAGTCCTGGATGCGCGCTGTCCGCTTTAACTTTATGATGGGACCCACCGTTGACGTTATTTCCGCAGTGACCACGGCGTTTCTGTATGTGGCAATCGTGGATATGGCCATGAGCGGCGGAACGGCTTCCGTAGGTGTACTGGTTGCCTTTACCGGCTATATCAGCCGTTTCTGGTCTCCTATCACCACACTGGCAAACTTTTATAACTCCCTGTTAACGGCCATTTCCTATCTGGAACGTATTTTTGAAACCATCGACGAGCCTGTCGCTGTCAAGGACGCCCCCGGCGCAGTGGAAATGCCGCCTATCATTGGCAAAGTTACCTTTGACCATGTATCCTTCTCCTACGAGGAGAGCATAAAAACACTGGATGACGTGAGCTTCACGGCCATGCCCGGCGAATCCTTCGCTATCGTAGGGCCTACTGGCGCGGGAAAAACCACCATTGTCAACCTGCTGAGCCGCTTCTACAATATCGGCAGCGGAACGGTTTATATTGATGATACGGATATCTCCAAGGTGACGCTGCATTCTCTGCGCACGCAGATGGGCGTCATGATGCAGGACAGCTTCATTTTCTCCGGAACGATTATGGATAACATCCGCTACGGCAACCGGACGGCGACGGACGATGAAGTAATCCTGGCTGCGAAAACCGTATGCGCCCATGACTTCATCATGCAGATGGAGGACGGCTATTATACCCAGGTAAATGAACGCGGAAGCCGTCTTTCCGCAGGACAGCGCCAGCTGATTTCCTTTGCCCGCGCACTGCTGGCCGACCCGAAAATACTGATTCTGGATGAGGCGACCTCCAGCATCGATACCGAAACGGAAATCATCCTGCAGAAAGGCCTGAACGAGCTGCTGAAAGGACGTACCTCCTTCATCATCGCCCACCGTCTTTCCACCATCCAGAACTGTACGCGCATCCTATATGTGGATAAAGGCAAGATTCAGGAAAGCGGAAGCCATGAAGAATTGCTGCTGAACAAAGGACCTTACTATAACCTGTTTATGTCCCAGTACAGCTTTATGAAGGATAAGGCCGTACAGTAAAATCAGAGCTCTCTTGCAGCACATTCTTATGGACGGCGCAGTAAATGCACCGACCTGCGGAACAGTTACCATCAAAGTTCATTACCTGAGGGCGGATCGCTTCGCTTTCGGTCATGAAAACGGCCTGGCCAAAAGTCCCCTTTACTTTTGGTCAGGCCGTTTCTTTTATGTTGCTTTCGTTTGTCTTAGTTGTTTAATGTGGCAAAATGCCCCGCAATAATTTTTCATTCAGCTCATATAAGGCTATCTTCTGGTCCATAAAATAGACCAGTTCATAAGCTTCTTCATAAGGAAGCCATTTTATATCCGTATGTTCTTCCGACAGCTTTACTGTCCCGTCAAATGGCATGGCGAAAAAAATCATTGGAACTACCACAACATTCTTTCCCCACAGTTCCTGTGTTTCTTTATCAAAAATATTAGCCGGAAGGCTGCTTGCGCTTTCCAGAGGATAAAGAGGCAGATTCTCCATAACGCCAGCCTCTTCCATAAGCTCTCGCCGGGCGCCTTCAGCTTCTGTTTCATTATCCTCCAGTCCGCCGCATATTCCCTGCCAGCAAAAGGGCATATCTTCTCTTTGAAGTATTGCATATTCATAATGATTCTCTTTTTTACGATATAAATAGATATGAACCTGCTTAGGCTGTCTTGCCATGTGGATTCCCTCCCTGAAATTTTTGCTGTAACTTATACCCAATCTGTTGTGCTTCCTACTTCGAAGAAGGCAAGTAACGCAGCAGGTCTATCTCCGTATCCTGTCCGTCAATGGAAAGAAACATGGTCAGCTCGCTGTATCCGTCCTGTACCTCAAAGGAATATGTCCTGTTTTTCTCCCAGCTCTTCCCTGTGCTGTTTTCTTCCAGATAATGCACGCTCACGCCGCCCTCTTCCGTCTGCGTACGGCCGCTGATTTGGATGTACCAGGAATCATTGTACGTTTCAGGTATGGTAAACTGTAATTTTCCATCCGCATATCCAATGCTTTTTTGCAGGCTCTCTACCGGATCCTGTTTTTTGGACATTATCAGAAAAAGAACCACAGCGATGATGAAAAGCAGGACGGCGCCTGCGATCACTATCGCTGTTATTTTCTTTTTATCCATATGTTCATCCTCTCTGACTTCTGCTTATTCCTGTTATTAAGTTACCGTTCCTCTTTTGCAATGAGCCGGTCTATTTTCTGAATCAGTTCCTTCCAGTCCATAACCGTCAAATAAGGAATATCTTCAGCAAGCGTCTGGTTTGCCTTTGCGCAGGCGCCATACCACACAGGACTCATGCCCGCCTGGTAAGAGCCCTTCACATCACAAATCAGATTATCTCCGCAGTACCAGATTTTTTCTGCAGAAAGCTTTGCTTTCGCACAGGCCATCTTAAAAATCCTGGGATGGGGCTTTTTAAACAGATAATCGCAGGAGGTCATAATAAACTCGAAATGGTTCTCCGGAAAGAATCTGTTAATCCGAAGTGTCAGCGTTTCCGAATTCTTCATCATATTGCTGACCACCGCGGTCCGGATTCCCTTTTCATGAAGAAAACCGAGAAGCTGCTTCATACCGGCTGTCGGATATCCCGGCGCTGCATGATCCCAGAAAATACGCTCCACTTCATTCCAGGGAATGTCCAGCTTGATATCCAGATACTCATACAGATACCTGTTAAAGGAAGCACTGGAAAACTCCCCTCCGGGGAAGGCTCTTTTTTCCGGCCCGAAAAGCTCTGCCATATCCTTTGACAGCTCATCTGCCAGCTTCTGGAGCTGTGAAGCGTTAATCTGCCGCGGATTGCTTACCGCCCTTTGCAGCACAGCATGATTCCCCCTGATAGTATCATAATCTGTCTCATCGATAAGTGTCTGACCGTAGTCGAACAATATCATTTCCGGTAACTGAAACATAACAGCTCCCCTTTCCCTGTTCCCGTCTTTTATGCTTTTCCCCTTCCGGCATATCCCATTTCCATATGTCGCACTGCCTCCCACTGCCGTTTGGTGCTATGCCCCAAAACGGCTCAGGTCCTTCAGGGCTTCCATGCTACCTTCATTATACAGCCTTCTCTTTTGCATGCAAACCTTTTATAAAACAGTTGTTTCAAAAAGCGTAACATTGCAGATGGCGCTGAACCGTTACCGAAAAGCGGCAATCTTTCTAAAAAAAGCGGCCTCGCCTATTTTCTTTTTTCCGTAATCTATCTATAATAAATAGGGATCAGAAGCTTTTCACTTCCTTACAGGTATATAAAGCTTAACTTTCCCTATCCCCAAAGTCTTATGCGGTTAAAGCCGCATGCCGTCTCCCCTGGCTATCGGGAAGGCCGGGAAAAGCTCTCCCGGACGTTTTTTTCTGCATGAATAAAATTACAAAACATAAGCGCCGAAACGCGCAGACAGGAGCAAAAATGAATCAACTTTATTTGGATCGCCTTGGCCGGGTATGCGCCGAAATGGAAAAGAAAGAGCTGACACAGATGATCGTAAGTGATCCTTTAAGCATCTGGTATCTTACCGGTGTCTGGATTGAACCTTACGAAAGACTCTATGCGCTGTATCTCAGAACAGATGGGAAGCATAAATTCTTCCTGAACAAGCTTTTCGTCATCCCTGAAATTGATGTGGAGAAAATATGGATGACAGATACGGACGACTGTATCGGAACCGTAGCGGCTGCAGTGGACGCAAAAGCTGATATGGGCATAGACAAAAGCTGGCCCGCACGCTTCCTTCTTGATTTGATGGAACGCAATCCCGGAGTACGTTATGTCAATGCCTCCTCCTGTGTGGATAACGTCCGTTCCATCAAGGATGAATATGAAAAAGAAAAAATGCGGGAATCCTCCCGGATCAATGACGCCTGTATGGAAAAAGCCGCCGCTTTCGTAAAAGCGGGTATGACGGAAAAAGAATGCGCTGATTACGTCCGTTCTCTTTATCAGGCGGAAGGCGTCGAAGAAGGCTTCAACACCATTCTTTCTTTCGGGGTCAACGCCGCGGATCCCCACCATGAGCCTGATGATACTGTTTTAAAACCGGGTGATTGCATCGTAATCGATATGGGCTGCCGCAAGGACAGCTACTGTTCCGATATGACACGGACCTTTTTCTGTCAGGAAGCAGATCCCGATTATGCGAAAATCCACGATCTTGTCAGAAAGGCCAATGAAAAAGCCGAAAGCCTTATCCGTCCCGGCGTCCGTTTCTGCGACCTGGATAAAGCTGCAAGGGATTACATTACACAGGCGGGCTACGGCGAATATTTTAACCACCGTCTGGGACACTCCATCGGCCTGCAGGATCATGAGCCAGGCGATGTAAGCCTTTCCAATACCGCAGTTGTGCAGGAAGGAATGACCTTCTCCATCGAACCGGGCGTCTATCTTCCCGGCAAATTCGGCGTCAGGGTTGAAGATCTGGTTCTTGTTACCGCAGAAGGCTGTGAAGTCCTGAACAAAGTCGATAAGCATTGGAAAACCATCGGTTAAGGCGGACACGACCACTCGTCCGCAGCACCTTTGTCCGTAGAAAAAAACACCGTCCGATTCCGGAGCTCTCCGAAATCGGACGGTATTTTCAGTGAATCTGTTTTTTACAGCGCTGTTTCCTCCCGGTTCATCCACATGCCGTTTGTAAAGTCGGGAATTGCAACCGGCTGCCCGCCGAGGGCAATAGATTCCTCAGTTAATGCGGAAATACTCATCCAGGCCGCCGCATCATAAACATCTATCGGACAGGGCCTTTTTTCCAGAACACTTTCAAAGAAAGCTTTGAATACCAGCCAGTCCATACCGCCGTGCCCTCCGGTCACGCCGTCATTAAGGAAGCTCTTCCAAATCGGATGATCATACTCCTTTTCATATTCCTTCGCATTCCCCCAGTATTTACTAAAGGCAAATTCATCTTCCTCGGAATACTTCTGATCCAGAAATACGGTGTCATTTTCCTCTTCATACATCCCCTTCGTACCGCATACCGTAAAATCCCTGCTGTAAAACCGGGGCAATGTTGTATTCAGCGTCAGCAGAATGGTTTCCCCTCCCGCACATTTGATAATAGTATTCACCACATCTCCCTGGGCAAAACGCGTATTCACCAACGACTTGTTTTCCGGATTTCTCTCCGCGGCATAAGCATGCATCCCCACCGCCTTGGAAGCCATGGAGGTTAATGTCAGCATACGGTTTCCGCTGTTGATGCCAAGAATTTTTGCAATCGGCCCCAGCTCATGCGTAGGATAATTCTCCGCATTGCGGTGTATGTAATTACGCAGACGGTAATGACGCATCTCACAGCCTGTCCCCACCTCCGTGCGCAGATCATGCATATAACCGCCCCGGCAGTGCACCACTTCCCCGAACAGCCCCTGCTTCACCATATTTAACGCCATCAGCTCCCGCCTTCCGTAGCAGCAGTTTTCCAGGAACATAAACGGCGTCCCTGTCTGTTCGTAAGCATCCACCAGATCCCAGCACTGCTTCACGCTATAAGCGCCGCCAACCTCCATTCCCACAGCTTTTCCGGCCCTCATAGCTTCCACTGCCACCGGGATATGGCTTTCCCATGCACAGGAAATGACAACAGCATCCACATCCTCCCTGCGCAGGACCTCACGGTAATCCGTCGTTACCGCCGGCAGCCTGCCGCACATTTCCTGCGTCAGCCTCCCCCCTTCCTCCGCACGGTCTGCGTAAGCATCGCATACTGCCGTTACCTCCACCATCGGCATCTGAAGAATAACCTCCTTCATCAGCCCATGTCCTCTGCTTCCCAGTCCAATAACTCCTACCCTTAATTTTTCCATTTGGTTTATCCCCCATTTATTATTTTATGTAACTGTTCAGTCCCCCTCACAGTCACTATTTTATTTCCTTTTATTCTACTTTTACCATATCCAAAATTATATTTCTATAGGAATTGGGGGATAAAATCTTTGAATTCAGACATATATTTTTTCTGTTGCCCAAGCCTCCCGGCTTATCCTCACACAACAGACGGAACAGGCCAAAGCCATCCTTTCCTACCTCCGCAGCGCCAGGTAGGCTCTGGGAGACATCCCCACGATACGTTTGAAAACGGTGCTGAAATAATTCTGATCATGGAATCCCACCGCTTCCGCAGCCTGGCCCACACTTTTCCCCTCCTCTAAAAGCCTTGCCGCCTGCCGCATCTTCATCTGGTTAAAATACTCCACCATCCCGATTCCCGCATAGCGTGAAAAGGTTTTCTTAATGGTGGATTCACTCATACTGCACAGCTGGGACACCTCCTGAAGAGACAGCCGCTCCGTCATATGCTCCTCCAGTACCCGGACAATGGCGCGGTAATTTCCGGCGCCGGCGGATTCAATCACCGTAAAGCCCTCTCCCCGCCTGGAACAGGCTGACAGGATAATATTTTCAATCCCGCTGACGAACAGATGGGCATCCGCTTCCCTGCCGGCATTGATCTGATGCACAAGTATCTCCTGTTCAAACCGGAAAATCCGCTCCGACTCTGAAAGAAGTCCGCAAAGCATTTCTATCTCCCCCTCCAGCAGCCGGAATCTCCGCTCCTTCAGCGCAGGCATGACATCCGCGGCAAAGGTCACCACAATGATGTGCGGCATAGTCCCCTTTTCCGACCAGAAGCTGTGAAATTCCATAGGACTGTGGAGAACCGCCTGTCCTTCCTCCAGCATAAAAATATCTTCGCCCGCCGTCACCCGGATAGCTCCTTCCACCACGCAGACCAGCTCCCAGAAATCATGGGTCTCCCCGCCAAAATAATAATCTTTATCAAAAATACGTTCAAAAGCGCTGAACAGGGCGGAAATGCGGATACATTTTTCCACCACGCAGCCCTTCAGTGTTGTTTTCATCCTCTCTGCCTCTTTTCCAATCACAGTTCAGACCAGGCTGAACCGATGCCTTTTCCATTCAAACTGTTCTTTATATCCCCTATATCCCCGGCAAATGCGACCTCCGGCAGCCTTGGAAACCTGCCTTTTTTCTCAGCCGTTTATTTATTCTATCATGATTTACACCGAATAAACATTCCCAATTCCGTGGCTTTTTGTCCTTGACATATGTACTCTATCATGATAGAGTGAACACATACTCTATAACAATAGAGTTAAATAAGAAAAAGGTGATATACAATGAAAAAAAACAATAAAATAAGTGAAGCCGAACTGGAAATCATGAAGGTGATCTGGGAAGCCGGGGAACCGGTGCCCAGCACGGATATTGTCCGCCGGCTTAAGGACAAATGCGGCTGGGAAGACACCACCATTTATACCATGCTGAGCAAGCTCGTGAAAAAGGGCGTTCTCATACGGGATAAAAAGGTGGTTTCCTACTACTCGGCCTCTCTCACGGAACAGGATTACATGCTGGAACAGACGGAATCCCTGGTAGACCGCCTGTTTGCAGGCGATTCCAGACAGCTTGTTTCCATGCTTGTGGAAAACAGGAAAATCGGCCGGGAGGATATCAGGGAACTGCGGCAGCTCTGGGAGGCGGATGATGAATGAATTCCTTCTCCTCCTGCTTTCCATGTCCCTGTCAGGTACTCTGCTGGCGCTGCTTTTATTCCTTCTGCGCCCTCTGTTGAAAAGGAACCTGAGCCGGGCCTGGATGTACTACATCTGGTGCATCGTAGCCCTCCGGATGCTGCTGCCCTTTGCCCCACGGCAGAACCTGGTAGGCAGTCTGCTTGCTGATCCGTCAGCCGCCATGCGGCAGTTATCCGCACTATCCGCATTTATGGAGGATACAGCCCCTGCCGCTCTGCCCTCAGACCAGGTGTTTAACAATGCGGTTTCCAAAGCATTCCCTGAGAAAGCTTCCGGAGCAGTAAAAGACGAGTCCCAAAAGCCGGGCACACTGTCCGCCGCCGTTCCTGCCGCATTGGATTCCGCTCCGCCCGCCCCGGCGGCGGAACCTGTATCCGCTGTTCTTTTCACCCTTTGGCTTGCCACGGCAGTTTTCCTGTTTCTGCATAAAGCTGCTGCCTCCCGCGCTTTTCTCAGAAAGCTGTATGCCGCTTCCCATGCCGTCACCGCACAGGAAATCACCGCCTGTTATGCTTCGGTCTGCAGGGAACTGTCCGTGCGTAGACCTCCCCGGCTGCTGGCCAGTCCCGAAACGGATACCGCCATGCTGGCAGGTATGCTTCGCCCCGCTGTTATTCTGCCTGCCGCAAAAGAACCGGATATGCGCTCCCTGGCCTGCATACTCCGCCACGAGCTGATCCATTACAAAAGAAAGGATGTCTGGTTTAAATGGATTTTCCAGCTGACAGCCTGCATCCACTTTTTCAATCCGGTTTCCCATGCGGTCTGCCATGAAGTCAGCCGCTGCTGCGAACTTGCCTGTGATGAAACCGTGGTAAAAAATATGACCCCCGGGGAACGGAAAGCCTATGGCTCAACGCTTCTGAACGCCCTGGAAGCCAGGGGACCAGCACACATCAATTCTGTTTCCGCATCGCTGTGCGGAAACGCAAAATTCATCAAAGAAAGGCTGGATACCATTAAAATGTCAAAGAAAAAAACAACCCTGATCAAGGTACTTACCCCTGCCCTGACTGCCGGCCTGTGTTTCGGCGCTTTCTATCTGGGCGCATGGGCCGCTCCCGCCGATCCTCTGCAGGAAGAAAGCTTCTTATCCGGGAAAAATGCGGTTTCACCGGTATCACTCACCGCCGCTTCCTCCCTGATGCCCGTTTCCTCACAGACTCCCTCTGCAGCACAACAGGCTCAGATTCCGGCAGGCTATACGGCCCTTCGGACCGAATCGGTCTCCCTGGAGGCCGTAAAGGAGCTGCAGCTGTCACTTTCCTATGAGGATGTAACAATTTACCCTTCCGCCGATAATACGCTGACCTACATATTCTGCGGAAACAATTCCTGGAATTATGCAGAAAATGAAATTGCAGCGCTCAGCCTAAAAGACGGCACGCTGGTCCTGGAATCCGGTGTGTGGAATAAGGCATGGTCCCGCCTGTCTTACCGGAAATGGCAGTCGAAGATCTTCATTTATCTGCCCGCCGACCTCAGCGCTGACCTGTCCGCCTCCATCGGAAGCGGCAGCATGAAAAGCACGATGGCGGTAACGGCTGATACCGTAGCCCTGGATACCGCTTCCGGAAGCATGACCTTTTCCGATGTAAACAGCCGCAGCGGACTTGTTGTTTCCAATAGCTCCGGTTCCACAAAAACAGGCTCTGTCACCTGCACGAAGGCGGAACTGGACAATTCCAGTGGCAGCCTTCGCATGAATGCCGTAAACGCCTCCATGAACGGTATTATTTCCAACGGCTCCGGCTCCCTCACAGCGGGCAATATCACCGTTGGCACAACTGCGGCGGCGGCCTCGGATTACCAGTGTATCATCAGCAATGCCAGCGGCCATATGGAAACGGGCGATGTAACGGTCTCCGGCAGTCTGAATCTGTCCACCGCCTCCGGACCCGCAGCTCTGGGCCAGGTATCCGCAGCCGCCTACACCGTTTCCACCGCAAGCGGCAGCCTGAAGCTGACGGGCCTGAGCGGAAACGGCAGCCTCTCCTGCGCAAGCGGAAGTATCAAGGCAGGAACACTAATCCCCACCGGACCGGTTTCCATGGACAACGGCAGCGGCAGCATCCGGGCCTCTATCCCGGAAAATACCGGGCTGGAATTTTACGCAGCCCACATCGGCCCAGGCAGTATCAATGCCTTTTTCCCGATACCGGATAAAAAATCCGCCTCCGCACAATCTCCGGTCCAATACGGAAACGCGCCCTACTATCAGATTACCGCAAGCACACAGACCGGATCGATTACACTGAACAAAAAGTAACTTCTTTTTCTTATTTTCTAACAGCTTACTGCCCAATAACCTGTCAATAACCAACGCCGCCTGAATAAAACAAAGGGCGGCGTTGGTTTTGCGCCCTGTTGAAAAAAGGTGAGGGCTGACTTTGGAAGCTTGTTTACCATGTTTGCTCCCACCTTTTTCCGTATGGACGTATAAAAGGAATTTCTTTATGCATTTATAAAATGAAATTGCGTATGGATACATAAATCAAATACCCCGCTGCAAGCAGCGGGGTATTTGACCCTCGCGGCAGTCGCCAAATATCCATGCAAGCATGGCTACTTGGCTCGTTGCTCGCGGGAATAAAATTTATTTTCTACATTTGCCGAAAAATGTGTTGACAATTATATTAGACATGTGTAGAATACAAATATAGACAAATGTAGAAAAGGAGCTGATATTTATGGATACTATGAAAAAACTGCCCGATGCGGAGTTTGATATCATGAAAGTAGTCTGGGCAAACGAACCTCCGATTACAACAAATATCATCATGGAGCAGCTTGGCAACGGGCGGGCCTGGAAAGCCCAGACCGTTATCTCGCTTATGCTCCGGCTTGTGGACAGGGGCTTTCTGAGCACGGAGAAGCAGGGAAAGGAGCGCACCTATTACCCCCTGGTGAGCAAAGAGGAATACCTGAAGTTTGAGACAAGCAATTTTGTAAAACAATACCATGACAATTCTGTCCTGGGCCTTGTCAATACGCTTTATAACGATAAGGCTCTCAGTGATGCGGATGTTGATGAATTGCTCCGGTGGGCAAAAGAACGGAGGGGATGAAATGCAGAATTTTATAATAACGCTGCTGATATGTTCTGTTACCATGTCGGTGCTGGGCATATTCTATATGGCGGTTACTCCGTTGCTGGCAGAGCGCTATTCCCCGAAGGGCCAGTACTATGCGTGGCTGATTATCATAATCGGACTCATTATCCCCTTCCGGCCCCGTTTTAAGAACCCTTTTGTCAAAATAATATCCACGGATACAACAATGCCTGCCATTCAGTTAGGCAGCGGTACCCAGCTTACCTCCCCCATTGCCCCCACTGCAGCTTCTCTGCCTGCCCCGGCCTCTCCTGCCATGCCGTTGACCTGGTGGCAGGCCGCCGCCGCTATATGGGTAACGGGAATGGTTATATACCTTATTTACCATATGGTAAAGCACTGCCGCTTCCTCAAAATGACAAAGCGCTGGAGCGATCCCATTACGGATGCCGAAGTCCTGAGGCTGTTTCAGGATATCAGAAAAGAAGCCGGCATTTCCGGTAAAATCGACCTCTACCAATGTGAATGTGCCGGCACGCCGATGCTGACAGGCTTTATCCACCCCAGGATACTTCTCCCCCACATACATTTTGCCGCAGATGAGCTTCGCTTTATCCTTTATCATGAGCTTGTCCACTATAAGCGTAAGGATCTGTGGTACAAAAGCCTCATACTGCTCGCAACCGCCGTTCACTGGTTCAATCCGCTTGTGTATCTGATTGCAAAAGCCATTAACATACAGTGTGAAATATCCTGCGATTCCGAAGTGGTGGACAGGACGGATGCCGATACGCGGCTCCATTACAGCGAAACAATCATAGGCGTGGTCAGATACCAGTCGAATCTGAAAACCGCACTGGCAACTAATTTTTACGGAGGTAAAAAAGGCATGAAAAAAAGAATATTTTCCATCATGGACACACGAAGCAAAAAAACAGGCATTGCCGTCCTCTGTGGCGTACTGCTGCTCACCTTTGGAACCGGGTTTGCCTCTGCCGCCAATGAGGATGCGGATAACGCTCCCAAAGCTATCTATACCCAGGAAAGCTTTTCTTATGGCTACAGGTTCCAGCCCACTCCCGAAATTTATGGAAAGTATTTCTCCATGGGCCTTTCCATCTCAGAGGATGGAAAGAAGCTTCTCTATAATGGGCAGAAGGTAAAGCTTTTTGTGGATGAATACGCTGACGGCCAGGCTTTTTACTATGATGAGGAGGGTACGGTTAACCTGCGCGCTGCGTACAATTCCTCCGGGAAAATTTCCGGCCTGAGTACCCTGGCCGAGGATGAAGCCCAAAAGATCCGGGCCGCATTTTTTAAAGACGATATTAAAAGTGAAATAAATTCAGATAACAGCGATGACGAAGTAAACAGCGAACCCGCCCCTAAGGAAAATAAATTTGACAGCTATGCACCTTTTGGGATTACCCTGAATGCGGATAAAAAAATCATGTACTTTAACGGACAAAGAGTAAGGCTGTTTGTCGATAAGAATGAAAGCGAAAATTATTATTATACAGCATGGCAGGATCAAGAAGGTACTGTTGATTTATCGGTTTTAAGAGACTCCTCCGGACAGATTAAGTATATCGTCACCCTGTCGAAAGAGGCGGCCCAGTACTATGTGAAGGATATTGAATCAGCAGGCATGCTCAGTGAGGATGAGCTGAATGCCCTGGAGGATAAAATCACGCAAAGGGTCACAGAGAAAATGAATGAGAAATATCCGCAAAAATAGGCCAAAGCCCCCTAAAGCCAGCTGCTGCCGCCGAAAATAAATGACATAGTATTACCTGTATGCTATAATGAAATTACTACATTTATGACTAAGGAGGGGTACTTTATGCCACTTGTTAAATGCCCGGAATGCGGCAAAGAGATTTCAGATCAGGCGCCCGCATGTATCCACTGCGGTTATCCCATCAACACAGACAAAAGCGGTGATAGCCCGGCAGATGAGTTAAATGCTCCCGATGTGACACCGGGAACGGAATTTTTCTCTGTTTGCGAAAGCTGCGGCAGTTTCCTTTTTACTACCAAAAGCCGGATTGAAAACACAACAAAGCAGAGTGGATATCCCACATGCGGAAAATGCGGCGGAAAGATAAAGCTGCTGGCACGCAAAGAGAAATGGATGAAAATGGAAAGTGCTGACAAAGAGTCCATCGTCCGGGAGGAAATGGAAAGAGTCAGAAACGGTCCGGAATTTAACTGGGAAATGGCCTCCCGCTGGGGAAATAACTTAAGGCCTGATTTAGATGTCCAGGGATACTGCCCCAAATGTGCCAAGTATTATCCGAAATCCGATGCACTCAAAAAAGGAATAGACAGGTGTGAATTCTGCGGAACAAAAATCCGGTATTCGGATATTCTTACCCCTGATTTTACCGACATGTATAATGAATATCTGGAACAATCCGGCGGCTTGCCGTCAACAGAACAGAACGTCGCGGATTTTATCCGGAAAACCTTTCTTGAAAATGATGAAATGTTCAGTGAAGAAACATGCAATCAGAGACTGCACCCGGGACAATATCAGAATGCCAGAGGGAATCAGAGCCAGATGCCATCTTGTCCCAACTGTGGTTCCGGGCAAATTCAGAAAATATCTTCCGGCGGCGGCTTCCTTGGTTTATTTTCAAGGAAAGGGAAGAAACAATGGCACTGCGGGCATTGCGGCTTCGAATGGTAATACAGACAAAAGCAGCTCATCACAAACGATGCGCTGCTTTTTTATCAGTTCATTTATAACAGTTCAGGAGGACACATCTTCCTGAAAGGCTCTGCCATCCGGAACTGTTACGTTACGTTTTTTACAGCCCGTCCTCAAACGCCTTGTTCAGCTCCTCACAGCCCTCCAGCACAAAACGGCCGTCGCGGATAATCACATATTCCTGTCCGCCGCCGTCTACGGCCGTAAGCTCACCCAGCTCATCATAGGGAATCGTAATGTCCGTATGGCAGTTCAGATAAGCCTTGCCCAGATCCTCACTGCGCAGGGCTGATACTTCATTTTCCTTGGCAATCAGACGCTTTCCGTCCGGATTGAAGGTTGTAAGCTCTTCCTCATGGGAATAGCAGGTGTCGCCTACGGCGAAATGAGGACCCATCTTCTCCGCAATCAGGATCGGCAGCTTATCCCCGATATCGTATTTATCGGCAAATACATACGCCGTAGTGTTGGTACCGATGGCAAATTCACCCATGGGCAGCGTATCATGATGGTGAAGCACGTTTTCCCGGATAAACTTCCGGTTTTCCTCCGGCGTGTCAAAATTGGTACAGCTGTAATCCGCAATCATGCCATCCTTAAAATCAATCTCCAGGTTCAGGTACTTCAGCCCGTTCAGATAAACCTTGGAAACATGAAGCTTCCCTTGCGTACCCGCCAGCACCGGTGATGTGAAAACCTCTCCCACAGGGATATTCACGTCGGCCACACAGTTCTCAAAGTTGGTTTCCTTCTCCGGGTTTTCCAGCCTGTGAAGTACCACTTTCAGATCCGTCCTGTTGACGCCGCAGCCTTTGATGCGGACATATGCCGCCTTATCCAGCGTGTCGATGATTTTCTGCTGAATGCCCTGATACAGGGTATAATCCAGCGTGTTGATGCGCAGCACGCCGTCGAAAATCTCTTCGAAATTGTCCCCGATTTCCGGCACAGGGAAAGCGATAATCGTAAAGCTGCGCTCTTCTCCCTTTACATATTCATTCATCAGCGCACCCGCCGCGGACTGGAATTCCACCGCCAGCTTCTGCTGTTCCTCATTCAGGCGCAGATTTTCTTCCTTGCTTTCCGGTTCAAAGGGAATGCCGCCGAATTCTTCAATCACCGCAGGACCGCCGTGTACGGCCGCCAGCTCCTTCACGCTTTCCAGAGCATTTCGGTAATTTTCCAGACGGTGATGCACATATTTTTTGTCATAGTACAGCGCCTGATCATATTCATGATCGTATTCAAACTGTTTATTGGCGCAGGCGCCGTAATACCCGTTCTTGCTCAGCTTTCTGCCCTCCAGGAAGCTGGCGGGCGCCCGGTATATTACGGATTCCAGCCCAATCCCTGCAAAATTTTCCACAGCTTTCCGCACAACACGTTCAAAGCCGAGGAAATACCGGATATTCACCGATTTTTTCTTCCCGATATCCTTGCCGGTCACCTCAAAGCCGATGCGGTAGCCCTCCGTATAGGTATCCGCCATGAGGGCGATCTTTTCCTCCGGCAGGCTATTCACATAACGGGCCATCCGCAGCTCATTTTCCGTTACATATTCCCCGAAACGGTAAAGATAACGCAGATCCTGCAAGTCACTGTCCATAATGATGCGCAGTGCGAAATCCTCCTTCCAGTCGAAGGTGGAGCGCATATTTTTTTCCAGCATGGTTTCGGAATAGTCGCTGGCAAACCAGTAAATCATATCCCTGATTTCCTCTGCCCTGGGGCTGACACCCTCCTCCGCCGCTGAAACAAAAGCGTGATAAACCTCCAAAAACAGCTCCATCCGGATCACCATGGATTCCACATCCTGCTCATAAGCAAAGGCGATCAGGCTGCGCAGCTCCGCAGCCAGGAAGGAGAGCATCTGTCCGAATTCCTTTCCCAGGCGGGCGGCGGCAAAAGACGGGTTAGCGTAGCTTTTTCCATAATTTTCAGGAAGGATATCCTCATACAGACGGCGGTTATGCTCCCTGAGCTCCTCCATTCCCGCTTTTTCCAGATTTCCGTCCGCAACATAATGGAATTCCTGTACAAACAGATCAATCAGGCCCGCCGTGCGTACAAAATAATCCCTGAACGCGGCGTCCACGGCCTCTTCCTGCAAAATCTGTGCAATTCGTTCACAGCTCAGTGCAAAACGTTCCGCCAGCATTTCATCCTGCACCGCTTCTTTTTTATTCTCACTCATATTCCATACACTCCTGCATAAATGATAAATCCAATCCCCGCAATTGCCAGCAGGTTCAGGATGATCCCCAGATAAGAGAAAAGATAAAATCTGTCCTCTTCCATTTTAGACATGATACCTAATACGATTCCGGCCAACGCAAAAAGCAGCGCGAATAAAGCAGCCACTCCGTATTTCACCAGCGCCTGCCCCTGATTCCTGAAGGTTTCATACACGGCCAAAAACAGGGATACAAGGGCAATTATCCCCAGCACTGCGGACATGATCCCTTTTTTTGACTCTTTCTTGTTCGTAAAAATATATTTACGTCCCATCTGCTTCCTCCGTTTTCCCTGTGAATGAATTTACAAACCCACTCCGGGAGCTGTCAAAGGGTGCCCCGTGCTGCTGCCGGGAAAATAAGCTTCCTCCTCCGGCCGCCGCACAAAAGACACCCTGTAAAATCAGAAAATAATCTTCGATTTTCCGGACAGCAGCTTCGCGCCGCCGATAATCAGCAAAGTTCCGCTGACAATCCCTGTTACCATGGCAATGATTCCCAGGACGATATTCATGGCCCCGGTGCCTTTCATGGTTCTGTAAATTTTTTCATCCATATGATGTCCTCCTGTTTTGCAGCCCTTCAGTAACCTATTTCACTCCATACTGCGCATAATATGCATCAATTGACGCTTTCATGGCATCGTCAATTATAATCTTGCCGTCATGAGGTTTATTATACAGATATTCCACCACTTCTTCCATACTTACGATCGCATTTGCGGGAAAGCCGTACAGCTCCTGGATTTCCTGGAGCGCGCTCTTTTCTCCCTTTCCACGCTCGCAGCGGTTGAGGGAAACGATCAGTCCCTTGATTTCAACATCGGCCTGGGCCTTGATGATGGGGAAGGTTTCCTCGATGGATTTGCCGGAGGTGGTTACATCCTCGATGATAACCACTCTGTCGCCGTCCTTCATTTTGCTTCCCAGAAGGATGCCAGTATCGCCGTGATCCTTTACTTCCTTCCGGTTGGAGCAGTATCTGATATCCTTTCCGTACAGCTCGCTGATCGCCATTGTGGTGGCAACGGACAGCGGGATGCCCTTGTAGGCGGGCCCGAAGAGGATGTCAAAATCCAGCCCGTAGTTGTCATGAATCGCCTTTGCGTAATATTCCCCCAGCTTACGGAGCTGCGTTCCTGTCACATATGCGCCGGCATTCATGAAAAACGGGGATTTTCTGCCGCTCTTAAGCGTAAAATCACCGAACTTCAAAACATCACTTGCAATCATAAAATCTATAAATTCCTGCTTATACTGTTCCATTTCTGCCTCACCTTCCGCCTTTTGGGCTTCTTTTTTCCAAACGTATTATGATTATTTTGTTCCCAGCGCAGTGGAGATATCGTCAATCATATCAAGCACTGCCTGCCTGGATGCGTCCGCATAGTTGGCGGCGCCAAACTGCGCATATTTTTCCTGCTGATATGCCGCGATGATTCCCCTGGAGGAATTCACGATAGCGCCCAGCCCGTCTTCATTGAAGAAAGGAAGCAGATCAGCGCCTTTTCCTCCCTGCGCGCCATAGCCGGGAACCAGGATGTATGCCTTGGGCATAATTTTACGGAGGACCGCTCCCATTTCAGGATAGGTTGCGCCCACGACAGCGCCTACATAGCTGTAGGAATCTCCCATGGCTTCCTCCCCCCACTGGGCAACCTTCTCACCCACCAGCTCATAGAGCGGGCGGCCGTCAATGAGCCTGTCCTGGAATTCGCCGCTGCTGGGATTAGAGGTCTTTACCAGAACAAAAATACCCTTTTTCTCTTCCCTGCACACATCGATGAAGGGCTTCACGCCGTCGGAACCAAGATAGGGGTTCACGGTGGCAAAATCCTCTCCGAAGCCGGACAGACGGCTGCTTCCCACCTTCGCTCTGCCCAGATGCCCCACGGCATAGGCTTCCGAGGTGGAACCGATGTCGCCGCGCTTGATATCGCCGATAACCACCAGATCCTTTTCCTTACAGTAATCCACGGTTTTCTGGTAAGCGATCATGCCTTCGATCCCGAACTGCTCATACATGGCGATCTGAGGCTTCACCGCGGGAATCAGGTCGTAAACCGCATCCACAATCCCCTTGTTGTACTGCCAGATGGCCTCTCCCGCTCCCTTTAAGGTCTCTCCGTACTCCTCAAAGGCCCGCTTCTGAATCTGCTCCGGGATGTACTTCAACATCGGATCCAGCCCCACAACGATGGGCGCATTGGTCTTTTTTATCTTTTCCACAAGCTTGTTAATCATAATACATTCGTTCCTTTCCATTATAGATATTAAACGAAGGTAACTGCGTGGTACCCTCACAGTTACGAACGAAGCTTCTTTTGTCCGCAAAAACAGAACCGCCCGGAAGCGGTTCGTCTACCGTTGTCCGGCCTGCTGAACAGTTATGAGAATTTGTAACTGTTCAGTACCCCTCACAGTTACTGCTAAAATCCATCCTAAATCGCCTTTGGCGATGGATTTTAGCACTCTTGAATCACTTTCTTACGGTCAACGCAGTAAATGCGCTGACCTGCTGAACAGTTATGAGAATTGTAACATATTTACAGGTATCGCACAAGAGATTAGTTGGCCGGATGGAACACACAGCTTATGTTTGAGGGACAGGAAAAGCAGAAGTTTAAGATGGCATGCTGCCTTTTTTTCTTGTCAGGAGCAGGCCTGCCATGAGGGCGGTGAAGGGAGCAACGGTTACCAGGCCGAAGCTGCCTACCACGGTATCCAGGACTTCGGCGGCCACATATTTATAGTTCAGGATGTGATCGATGGGGGTTCCCTGGGCCATGAAAACCATGAGGAGGGAAATATAGCCGCCGGAATAGGCGAGAAGAAGGGTAGTCGTCATGGTGCCCATGGCTGCGCGGCCCACGCGCAGGCCTGACAGAACTGCTTCCGCGGGCAGGATATCCGGCTTTTTGGAAATGACCTCGTATACGGCCGAGGTAATGTCAACAGCCAGGTCCATCATGGCGCCGGAAGCGCCGATAAAAATACTCGCCATAAAAATAGAGGTCAGATCAAGATCCTGGTAGCCACTGTAAAGGAGGGATTCGGAGCTTGTCATGACCGCGCCGTGGATTTTAAACAGATCCGTAAACAGGATTCCCAGTATACAGGTGGTGGCTACGCCGAGAAGCGCGCCCAGGACTGCGGACAGGGTACGTTTGTCCGGGCCGTATACAAAAAAGATGATAATGGCAGTGAGAACAGCCGTGATGGCGATGCCTGTCCAGACCGGGGAACAGCCCTTCAGATAGCAGGGAACAAGAACCTTCCATATCATTAATATGGTAATAAAAAAGGAAAGAATCGCCTGAAACCCGATTTTTCCTGCAAAAACCACCAGGAATACGGCGAAAACCGCCAGAAGGATAAACTCCTTGTCCAGCCGGTAATGATCCGACAGGATTACGGATTTTATTTCCTGCCCTTTGTAGCTTATGGTAAGCAGGGCGCGATCCCCTGTTTTAAAAATTTTATCCTTTTCCAGGGAACCGCTGAGGAAATTCACGCCCTCCAGGGTCTGCCCCGCAAAAATTCCGTTCCCGATTTCCAGGGTGCACAGCTGTTCGCCGGACTGGATCAGGCCTGAAGTAATAATCGCAGAATTATCCGTACCCACTACCTTGCCCACGGCGCGCTCCGTCCCCTGATAAATAAGGGCATCCTCATAGCCTGTGGGAAGGCATATGAGGATACCGATGACTATCAGTCCGAAAATTGTGGTAAGTACTACGGAATTCTGCCTTTTGAAAAAAGACATTATTTTCATCATTCCACTCCTGACAGGGCGGCCAGACGGTTATAAATATCCGTATTATCATAGTAGCCGTCAAAGCTGTCCGCTCCGGTTCCCTTAACCAGCACTTCCACGGGAAGCCCTGTATGGGCATAGGAGCCAAAATTTACGCCGCTCTTGTTATTAAGAATATGAGTGATGGTTACGGTCAGCGGTTCGTAGCTGCCGTAACGGATATATTCGTCCTGCGCGAACTCCTCTTCCTCCCCGGTGCGGGACATGGTCGTTTCGTAAGCACCTTTAAGAAGCCCGTATTCATAATCCGTCATGACCAGGGCGCCGTCATTTCCTGATTCCGGATGCAAATCTGCGCTGTCCTTTTGCTGTGTGGCGCTGCTTCCTTCCCCGGCAGGCGCCTGCAGGCCGAACAGCTCTGTCACATCCAGCATGACTTGCGCGAAATCCGTTTTATTTTCCTTGTAAACAGATACATAGTCGGAATCAAATTTTGCATAGGAGATTTTCTGGTTTTCAAAATTCTTTAAAAAGGTATCATAATCCGTTCCCGCAAAGCCGATGGTCAAACCGCCGGTTTCATGATCCCCGGTGACGATGATGAGGGTTTCCTCCGGATGCTGCTCATAGAATTCCACGGCTTTCTCCACCGCATTATCCAGGGCAATGGTATCCGTAATTGTGGAAGCGGCGTCGTTGGCATGGCAGGCCCAGTCGATTTTTCCGCCTTCCACCATCATGAAAAAGCCAGTTTCATTATCCAGCACCTCAATGCCTTTTTCCACATAATCAGCAAGCGCCCATTCCTCCTGCCCGCGATCCAGCTCATAGGACATGGCGCTGCTGTCTGCCAGATGTTCGTCGATAACGATGACCTTTCCGCTGTCCGCGCCCAGCGCTTCCGCCTCCGCCTGTGTTTTTACCACCTGGTAGCCTGCGTTTTCCGCCAGTGTGTAAAGATCCTCCTGATCCTCATTTTTGCCGGTTGTCTGCAAAAGGCCTCCTCCGGCAAAATAATCAAAGCCGCTCTCAATCAGCTCCAGGCCGATGTCATAATAGCTGCTTCTGGACGCCTGATGCGCATAAAATGCGGCAGGCGTGGCATGGTTTAAATTTACCGTGGACAGCACGCCGATTTTATAATCCTTCTGTGCTTTCAGCTTTTCCGCAATCGTTTCATAGGTCTGCGTAAAATCCTCACTTACATTGATGCTTCCGCTCCAGGTCTTTTTGCCCGTGGCTATGGAGGTCGCCGTAGATGCGGAATCCGGTGCAAAGGAGGTGCTGTCAAAGGTCTGCGCGGATCCGGCCACCGGGAAATCCATCATGGCCAGATGATTTTTACTCTGCAGGATCGTCTTTTCCTCCCCGTCCACAGCGACCGTTTTCCCCGCGTCCGCCTGGGAAGCGCTCAAAAAATAATTGGTCAGCTGCACCTGAGGATAACTCATCCCATCCCCGATAAAAAGGAACACATACTTAGGCGCTCCCGCCTGCACAGAGTCCTGCGCCCCAACCTGTTCAACCGCCGACGCGCCTGCCGCAGTCTGAATATCCTCCACAGCCTGAATATCCCCCACAGCCTGCGTCCCCGGCACCGTTTCGCTGCCCGCCTCACTCGGAGCCTCCGGCGATGCGCCCGCTCCCGAACACCCGGTAAGCGCACCCGCCAGCAGCATTCCTGTCATCAATAACGAAACCAATTTCTTTTTCACTCTCTTCATAATCTCCTTCCATATTGTAGTATGTACAATCGACAGGTTCATTATAAAGAGCCAACCTTAAATCTATTGACGTGTTCACGCAAAAAGTATGTAAAACCAGGTAAAATCTACCGGTATCCCTGCAGTTTTTCCCGATCGAGCATAAACGGATAGTTCTTCAGCTTCGCCGGATTGGCCAGCACCTCATCCATCGTTCTTTCCCACAGCTCCTCTGATATCGCCACCTCTCCCAGCAGCTGCCTGATATATTCGCAGAAGGTCTGCTCTCCGCCGAAATCCAGCAGGTACAGCACCTTCATTGCTTCCTCCTGATTTCCATAGTTCCGGATAAAGCCGGGCAGGAAGATACCCACTGCCTTGCCGTGAGGCACTCCCATTTCAGTGGTAATGGGATAGCTCAGTCCATGCGGCAGGCTCGTTCCGGTATGGGCAATTGCCATGCCGCCCAACGTGCAGGCACGCATAAGCGCCTGGCGCTCTTCTTCACCGATTTCAAAACGCAGCAGCTTATCCTTGATTTTCGCCCAGGTCCGTAACCCCATTTCACTGTATATCCTGCTGTATTCCGTACTGTTGGTATTCAGGTGGCTTTCTATCAGATGGGCCAGTGTGTCCACCGCCGTATTGATGCAGCCGGTGCGGGAGGCCGTCTGAAGATAAGTTACATCCACAAGGGCCAGCGCCGGGAAAATATGATGGCTGATGCTTTGCTTCGTCCGTTTTTCCAGATGGGCAAAGGCCTCCCGGTCCTTTTCCAGGGGAACCGTGGTAAGCACAATATCCGGAAGCACATTTTTCGTCAGAATGGCATAAGGCGTCACCTCGGAACCGGTTCCTGCCGTGGTGGGCACCTCAGCCACCGGAAATGCCTCCCTGACCGGGCCGTCCGCGGAGGTCTGCACTTTGGTGTACAGAAGCCTCTCATCATGCTCCGGGTTCGCCATCATCAGTGAAATGGCCTTGGAAGCATCCATGGGAGAACCGCCGCCCACGCCGATGACAAAATCCGCACCCTCGCTGACTCCCAGCGCCCTCGCCTTCATCACCGTTTCCACGGAAGGATTCTCTTCTATTTCATCAAAAATAACATAAGGTATCCTCTCTCTTTCTAACGCGCCCTTCACATCCTCCAGAGAGCCGTTGATCCGTGAGGAATGCTTTCCGGTCACTATCAGGGCTTTTGTCCCCAGCGCAGCCAGTTCGCGGCTGTGGTTTTCCACACAGTTCTTTTCATTATAAACTTTGGTTGGCATATAAAGCTTCATATACGTTCCTCCTCTTTCCCGCTTTTGATGCTTCTATCGTAACTGTAAGATACTGAACAGTTACCTTCTATTTTATAACAAAAAAAGATAAGCCGCCATCCCCTTACCGTAACTACGGGCAGGAAACAACAGCTTTTCTTTTTAATTCCATACAGGGCAGAAGGAGTCCTATGCGTTCACCACATTCTTCTGCTCCGAATATTTCTTAATATTGGATGCATTGATAATCTTACGATACTCTTCCCCGTTCACCACAACCAGGGTAGGCGCCTGCATCACGCCGTATTTGCCGGCCAGCTCCGCATTTTCTTCCGCATCGATCAGAATATAGCTTTCATCCTTCAGATATTCCTTCGCCAGCTTACAGTTGGGGCAGGTCTTCGTGGTAAAGAGATATTTCACATCATCCGCAGACTCCGCCTTTATAGCGGCATTCTTCTCGTAATCCGCCAGGGTAACCACCGCGGAGGAATGCTTCAGTTCGGATCTGGACAGATCATATTCCGTTCTGTTGGTAAATTCCTGTGCCTTTCCGTCGTTCCAGTTCTGCACGGGACGGTAGTAGCCGGTAATACGGCTCCAGACCTCTGTTACCCTGCCGCACTTCGGGCACACCTTCTGTTCGCCGGTAAGATAACCATGCTCAGAACAGATGGAGTAGGTGGGTGACAGGGTATAATAAGGAAGCTTGTAATTTAAAGCAATGGTCCTCACCAGGTTGGCCGCCGCCTTCCAGTCGGGAAGCTTCTCGCCCAGGAACGCATGGAATACGGTGCCTGAGGTGTAAAGCGTCTGGATTTCATCCTGGATATCCAGCGCGTCAAAAATATCAACGGTATAGTCAACCGGAAGATGGGAGGAATTGGTGTAATAAGGCGTATCTCCCTGATTTCCTGCGGTTTTGATTCCGGGCCATCTTTTCCTGTCATGCTTTGCCAGACGGTAGGTGGTGCTTTCTGCAGGAGTTGCTTCCAGATTGTAAAGATCACCGTACTCCTCCTGATAGTCGGCAAGGCGTTCCCTCATATGGTTCAGCACTTCCTTGGTAAAATCCTGCGTATGTTTGCTGGACATATCCTCACGCAGCCAGTTCGCATTCAGGCCGACCTCGTTCATTCCGATGAGGCCGATGGTTGAAAAATGATTGTCAAAATTTCCAAGATATCTCTTTGTATAAGGATACAGGCCTTCATTCAGCAGCCTGGTGATCACCTGTCTCTTGATTTTCAGGGAACGGGCGGAAATATCCATCATCTTATCCAGACGTCTGTAAAAATCTTCTTTATCAGCGGCCAGATAGGCAATACGGGGCATATTAATAGTAACCACGCCCACGCTTCCGGTGCTCTCGCCGGAGCCGAAGTATCCGCCTGTTTTCTTTCTCAGCTCACGCAGATCCAGGCGGAGACGGCAGCACATGGAGCGCACGTCGCTGGGCTGCATGTCGGAATTGATATAATTACTGAAATACGGGGTGCCGTACTTAGCAGTCATTTCAAAAAGGAGCCTGTTGTTTTCTGTATCGGACCAGTCAAAATCCCTGGTAATGGAGTAGGTGGGAATCGGATACTGGAAGCCTCTGCCGTTGGCGTCGCCTTCGATCATGATTTCGATGAAAGCCTTGTTCACCATATCCATCTCCGGCTTGCAGTCCTTGTATTTGAAATCCATTTCTTTGCCGCCCACGATGGCAGGAAGCTCCGCCAGGTCATCCGGCACGGTCCAGTCCAGCGTGATGTTGGAGAAGGGCGCCTGCGTTCCCCAGCGGCTGGGGGTATTGACCCCGTAAATAAAGGATTCAATGCATTTCTTCACTTCCGGATAGGTCAGGTTGTCAGCCTTCACAAAAGGGGCAAGGTAGGTATCAAAGGAAGAAAAAGCCTGCGCACCCGCCCATTCGTTCTGCATGATTCCCAGGAAGTTAACCATCTGGTTGCAGAGCACGGAAAGATGTGCCGCAGGAGCCGAAGTGATTTTCCCGGTGATTCCGCCCAGGCCTTCGGTGATCAGCTGCTTTAAGGACCAGCCCGCGCAATATCCGGTAAGCATGGAAAGATCATGGATATGGATGTCCGCATTCCTGTGTGCCTCGGCAATTTCCTCGTCATATATTTCAGAAAGCCAGTAATTTGCAGTTACAGCGCCGGAGTTGCTTAAAATAAGACCTCCCACCGAGTAGGTGACGGTGGAATTTTCCTTCACGCGCCAGTCTTCTACCTTCACATAGCTGTTCACTACGTCCTTGTAATCCAGGATAGTGGACTTCATATTACGCATTTTCTCACGCTGCTTGCGGTAAAGGATATAAGCCTTGGCTACTTCTGTATAGCCCGCCTGCTCCAGAATCTTTTCCACGCTGTCCTGGATATCCTCCACATGCACCGCTGAGTCCTTTACTTTATCCTGAAAATCTGCGGTAACACGCAGCGCCAGCAAATCAATAATGTCGTTGCTGAATTCCATACCTGTGGCGTTAAATGCCTTCATAATGACATCATTGATCTTAGTGAGCGTAAAGTCTGCCGTATCGCCGTTTCTCTTAATTACATGGAACATATTGCTTCCCCCTCTGTGATTTTACTGCTTTCCTTTAACATGTTCATCAGTCCTTTATGCTTAAAAATAGCAAGTGTCCATCCTTTCCGGATGAACACTTGCCCCCTTATCGGGCGTTGGAATCATTGTATCACCATTCCCAGGTGAAGTCAATGGACAACACAACATATTGTATTAGTGGTAAAATCTTGACATAAATGTAGTGCGAAATGACACCGGAGGCGTTCTCCGGTGTCTGAATATTTTACCGTGTCTGAAGGAATTCGTACTCTCTCTGGGCCTTTGCGTCATCCGGATAGGTACTGATATATTTCTGCATCAGTACGGTTGCCTGTTTAAAATCTCCCAGATATTCGTACGCCACAATTTCATTAAATTTGAGCACCTGCATCAGCTCGTTGCCCTCAATTGCAATCCCCGCCTGAAAGGCATTCAGCGCCGCTTCGTACTCACCGATTTTCAAATCGCACAGCCCCAGCTGGTTATATATCTGCGCGTCCGGCGTATTGCTCAGGTAATTGCTGTACACACTTGCCGCATAATTATAATCGCCCAGCTTTTCATAGGTCTGTCCCAGCAGGCTTACCACATCCACACCGGCGTTGGAATCCTTTGCCTTTTCCAGGCTGTTCCTCGCGCTGTTGTAATCTCCCAGGTAAAAGCTCATCCTGCCCCGGTTATAATCACTCAGCTTCTTATCGTCGTTGTCAAGAACCGTCTGCAGATACCCTTCTCCCAGCTCCTGCAGCCCGTTTTCCGCACAGCTGCAGAAAATGTTAATCCGCATGTCGTAATCCTGCGGCTCAATTTCCACCGCCTTGTCAAAGTCAGCTTTCGCCGCCTCCTGGTCACCCTGTTCGATCTCGATGACCCCTTTCAGGTAATACGCCGTTTTTTCCTTGGGGCGAAGCGCCGTAATCGAATCGTAGACGGCCTTGGCCTTGTCAAGCTCACCCAGCTTGTAATAAGCAGTGGCCAGATAATAATTGATATCAAAATCCATCTGCTCCACATTAAAGTCACTGTAGCTGAGCGCCTTTTCCAGATACTCCGCCGCCTTGTCGTATTCAGTAAGCCCCATATAGGCAAGTCCCTGTCCCCGGTAGGAAAGCCTTGCATCCTCCTTATTCAGCAGCGCCGCATCAAAACACTTCAGCGCTTCCTCATAATTCAGCTGCTCAATCAGCTTCATGCCCTGGTCGATATTCTCCTGCTTACCTGTCCCGCAGGCCGGCAGCACTGCCATACACAGACTGCATAGAAGAACCATGGTCATATATTTTAACTTTATCATATTTATCTGCGCACCTGTAAATTTCCGTTGCTGTTCCTTGTCACAGAGGTTGTCCCTCTGCCCTCACGTTATAGTATAACAAATCAGGGTTCTTTTTTCATCCCTTTTTGCCAATAAATTTTCAGGTGTTCTCTGGAAAAATATGGTTATGTTTCACAAACCGGCTCAGGCATGTTTAAAAACTGCCCTATCGCAGCAGCGGCAGGCTCCCTGTCAGCCGGTTTACCTGCTTTTTCGTTCCCCAGATGCCGATGCCCAGATAGGTGATATCCTCTTCTCTTGCCGCCGCGGCCCTGCTGATAAATTCATCATAGGTCCTGCAGCTTTGCGCCACATCGGAAAAATCAACCGCCACACATTCTGCAAATTCCGGCTGATAAAGCTGTTCCCTGATCTGCCTGAGCTTTTCCTTGTCCGCTTTCAGGATCGGCACGGGGTAAGCGGTGATTCCCAGGTGCTCCCTTCCGTTTTTATCCAGCACGTCCGGGCCGATTACCTCCGGGATTTGTTTTCCCAGCGTCATCCCCAGGATTCCCGCCGCATTGGCAAGCACACCCGCAGGCAGCTCCTCATCCAGTATCATTACACATTTTCTGTTTTCAGCTTCCATCGTTTCTGTCCTCATTTCCTTCTTTTCTGTTTTATTCCAGCGCCTGCTGCTCACCTTCCGGCTGTACGGCCGCCTCCGCGGCATCCTTAGCCGTTTCTTTCCCCCATTTCTGGGACAGGAACAGGCCGCCCAGCGTCAGAAGGATGCCCACGGCGGAGGCTGCGGTTATTTTCTCTCCCAGTATCAGCGCCGAGGTCACCGCGGTAATGACCGGAACCATATAAATGTACACGCTGGTTTTCACGCTTCCCAGCGCCCTGACCGCATAATTCCAGGTTACAAAGCAAAGCGCCGAGGCTCCCAGCCCCAGAAACAGCAGATTGCCCAGATTGGACAGCTGCATAAGCTGTGCGGCCTCCACGTGGAAATCCATGAGGAAAAGAACAGGGATCATAAAAATAAGCCCGTAGAAAAAGGTCCTTCTGGTCGCCTGCACCACATGGTAGCCGAAATCCCCGATTTTTCTGGTAAGCAAAGAGTAGACCGCCCATATAATGGCAGCGCCTATGGCAAGGACATCCCCCAGAGGGTTCAGGGAAAGGGCCGCTCCGCTGCTGCCGCTGATGAGGCAGATTCCGGCCATGGCCATCACAAAGCCCAGGAAAAATCTTTTTCCCGGCTTATCCCCCTTGCGCAGGAAGAAGCTGAAAATCGCCGTAAAAAATGGCGCTATGGAAATAATCACCCCCACGTTGGAGGCCAGCGTATACGTCAGCGCCATGTTTTCCATTAAATAATAAAGCGTAACGCCGCAAAGTCCCGCTGCCGCAAAGCACAATTCCTGTTTTTTCTCCGCAGGCTTCAACTGATGTGGATATACGAGCCACAGCGTGGCATAGCCTATCAGGAAACGGATAAAAAGTATCTCAATGGGGCTGAAGCTCTTCAGCAGCACCTTGGTGGAAATAAATGTGGTCCCCCAGATAAAAATCGTTACAAACGCCGCCAAATGCCCTTTCATATCACTTTGTTTCATCTTCGCCCTCTCCTGTCTCATTGCTGTCTTTTTCCTTATCCTGAAAAATACGCTGGTACTGCTTGGGCGTCAGCCCGATAAACTCCTTAAAAAAGTGGGTAAAATGGCTCTGATCCGAAAATCCGGCCATCCCTGCCGCATCAATAGGCGCAATCCCTTCCTCCAGGAAGCGCTTCGCCTTGTCCAGCCGGATCGTCTGAAGATACCGGTAAGGCGACACCCCGGTCTGCCTGGTAAAGGAACGAAGCAGATAGGATTTCCCGAAATCCGTCATGGAAAGCAGATCATCCAGCGTCACGTTTTCTGCAAAATGCTCCTCCATGTATTGGCACAGGCTCTGGATTTGCCGGTTCGGACGCAGCACATCCGCCGATTCAAAATCGGACGCATACTCCCTGAGAATCTGGTCCAGCAGGAAAAACAGGTTCTCCTCCTTTTCCAGCAAAGGCGCATCATTCAGCACCGCCCGGTAAAGATCCTGTACGGACTGCGCAATATCGCTCTTATAGACCACAGTTTCCGTAAAATAAGGCATATAAGCCTCGCCCGTAATTTCCTTCACCGCCCGCGACATCACCTCCGGCTTGATATTCACCGCCCGGTAGTCTAAAAGCTCCCCGTTTACAGGCGCGCAGTAATGATTATCCCTGGGATTGAACAAAATCAGATCCCCCGCCGACGTATCATACTCCTTCCCCTTGCACCACAGATGGCGCTTTCCTCCCTCAATAAAGCCAATCACATAATATTCATGAAAATGATTGGGAAATTTCTGGACAATACCGCTCAGATTATAAGCCTCAATATCCAGATCCCGATCATAATATACATGCCTTTGTTCCTGTTCCTGCAGCATGGCCGTTCTCCTTTCCTTCCGCCCTGTCCGGTTCACCATCCACAGTTCCGCTTCAGAGCATGTATATCCACTTTACCATACGCCGGAAGGGCTGTCTTGTATGATCTTACACCTCACAGAATCCGGAAAAAACTCCCCTATAATACAACTGCCCCGCAGCATGCGGGAGTATTTTCAGAATACCCCCGCCGGCTGCAGGACATTTTTTTCTTACTATAATATCTGAAAGTTTCACTGCTTCCCTGCCTGCATGATCCCCTGCAGGTATTTATCCCGGATCCTGCCTGAGTCCCTCTTACAAGGGCAGGCTTACTCCTTCCATAGCATACATTCCTGTTCAATCACCTTACCGGTTTCCAGAATACATTTTTTCAGTCCTTCCAGAGTTTCCGGCACACTCAATTTACGAAGCTTATCCAGGTAAGCTTCCTCTACCGCCGCTGCTTCCTCCGCATACTTCAAAAAAGTTTCTTCATCCATCCACAACGGCTGAAGCTTTGGAAATATATTTTTCTGAATATGCTGGAAAATCCGGATTCCTCCATAATCAAGATCGCCCGTATGAAAATATTCCACACGTTTCTTTTTAAGAACCGTCTCCAGCTTCTTTAGAAAAAATCGTTCCTTCGGGGAAAAAAATCCATGGGTATAAACCAACAGGGCGCCTTCTTCATAAGGCATCTTCATAAAATTTGCCTTATTCTCCACGGTAACTACCTTACATATATCCTGTTCCTGGCAAATCTCCGCATTTTTCAGCATATCCGCATTCAGCCCGACGCCAAACGGAAACTCCGAAAAACCGGAAACTTTTCCACATACCTGAAGCCTGAGCGGTCCCTTTATCCACAATTCCTGACTATAGGTTTCCACAAAAATCTGACTCAGAACCTCTTCGGCGCTCATTACCTCCGGATCAGAATCCACATCAGGATGGAACCTCCTGGCAGCGCTGATTACAACTCCCTGAATTTCATTCTCAAATACCTTCGATTTTCCCAGGAAATGCTTACTGAACACCCTTTTGTAAATCGGTTCATTTAACTGGTTCAGCCCGGCAAGAGCCTTCAAATAATACTCTTTTTTCTCATACACTCTGGGTATCTTTCCAGCTTCCAGCGGCTTCCTCAGTTCCTCCAGGCTGTCCAGCAGCCAGGGTTTCCATTCCCTGCTGCCTATCAGCTCCTCCTGTTTTTGCGTCTGACCGCACAGAACGGCGCCCGGCCCGGACAGAAGCCGGCGGGGACAGGGAAGGTGGCGGACTCAGGGGCCGCATGGCGCACACAACTTATTCTTCCTTTATAAGCTGGGAAAAGTCCTTCTTTTCAAATTCCTGTATGGAAATACTTCTTTTATTGGGATTGGCATAAACAAAGGTCTTATCCACGTTCTCCAGATAGTTCTGGATCTTGTCATTTGTGGCGCTGATAATAGCCTGGAAGCCCAGCCCCCTTATCAGTTCGATACAGCTGGCCACCTTCTCGGCGTCCATTTTGGAAAAAGCCTCATCCAGCACCACCAGGCGGATGGTGGGACGGCGGGACAGCTTGGGCGACAGATTGATGTGGTAGGCCTGGGCAAAGCTGGCTAAAAGGGCCACATACAGCGGGTTCTGCCCCTCCCCGCCGGAGTTTTTCTTGATCATTTTGCTTAAGCCTATGACAAGACGTTCCTCGCCTTCCACAATCTGTTCCATTTCAAAGGAAAGATAGGTGCGGTAGTCCGCATATTTTTCCATATTCTTTTTGGCTTCCTCCTGCTCCCTGGCGCTGGCATTTTCCGGAGGGATGAAAATATGGATCAGGTCGTTCATCAATGTGCCGTACCTGCTCTCATGATCCATGGAAAACATGTTTATCTGATGCTCCACGGATCCTGACAGGGTGGCCGGATCGATTTCCAGGGATTCATCCATGAACATATCGTAATATTCCCCATCCAGCCCCTTGTTTTTGCTTATCCTGAACTGATAGCGGTCCTTCCCGAAGTTCAGCTTGCGGATAATGCGGTTCAGCTCGTCACGGCGGATATAGGCTTCCTTGATGGCGCTTCGGATTTTGTAAATGAAGTCTTCCTTAAAATGCTCCACGGCCACCCTGGCCTGCTCCATCGCCTTTTCTTCGTAATCCCGGATCCGGTCGCAGGCCAGCTCATCCAGCAGCTGCTGATATTCCCCGTTATTTTCCGCGCTGGCGGAGAAATCCCGGTTGGGGTGGCGTCTTAAGTACTCGGAGCGGACGTCAACCAGGCGGTTTTTCTCCGCCTCCAGGCGTTCCTCCGATTCGGTGATTGCGGAAAGTGTCTGGCGGATCAGCGCATCGTATCTGGGATTCTTCACCTGGGAAAACCAGGCGTCAAAATCCTCCTCCCAGGCAGGGGCGCCAATCAGCTGTCTCTGTCTGTCAAGAAGCTCCTCGTTTTTCTCGATGTAGGCGGCGTTGTCCGCTTCTATTTTTTTCTCCCGGTCATGGATTTGCAGCTTCAGGCTGTCGATATGACCGTCCAGGACCTTTTGCTTTTCCATGATTTCCTTACGCTGCTGACGGAGGATATCCACGCTTCCCGCACCGAGTTCTTCCATCCTTTTTTCCAGCTTTCGCAGCTGGGCTTCTTTTTTCCTTTTCTCCTCCATATCCTGGAACAGCTCCAGATAGTTTTCGGAAGGTTCCTGCAGATATTCAAAATCCAGCAGGCGCTTTGCGGCCGCTGCCATGGCTTCATATTCTTCCCGGCTGCGGTTCAGCTCCTCCAGACGCTCCTGCAGCTCCTTCTGGCGCTTACGCATACTTTTTTCACCGATAAAGGCGCGCCTGGTATAGTTCTCCGGATTCAGGCGGCGCAGCTGGAAGTTCTGGTACAGCAGGCAGTCTGCGGTCACGCCGATTTTACACTGGCGCAGTTTTGCAACATCCTCGCATTTGATTACATTTCCCAGTAAAAATTGAATGAAGGACTTCACATAAGGCTCTTTACATTCGATTTCCTCTGCCAGCGCGTTTTCCCGGACAGGATATTCCTGGGCGATGAGCTTTTCCGTATCCACAAGGGAAACCCGCCAGAATTTTTTGGCATCCAGCTGTTCGTAAATCTCCATGGCCGCCTTCACATATTTCGGCTCCACAATCAGGGCAAGCTTGTTCCAGGCCAGATAGCCTTCGATGGCGTTTCTCCATTTTTCATCCCGGATATCCAGAAGATCTGCCAGGATACGGACGGGTATGTTTTTGCCAAACTGCTCGTAAAGGCCCTTTTGGATTTCTCTTCTGGCCTCCTCCAGCTCCTTGGGGTAGGTTTTCCGTCCCAGCATGATTTCCATGAGGTCCTTTTGAATCAGATCCGCTTCCTTCTGCAGGCTCTTACACTCGGCTGCCGCCTCCTGGTGCTGTTTCTCCAGGTCGGTCCGCACCTCCTGCAGGCTCTTTTTCAGACGGCCCAGCTCCTCGCCGGAGATGGTTCCTTTCCGGAATTTATCAATATCCCAGATTGTCTGGTTGGAAATGTTCTCTTCCTCCTCCCAGCTGCCGATTTTTTCAGAAAGCGCGGCCCACCTGCGTTCACTTCGCTCAAGCAGAGCAAGGTTCTCCTCCAGGCTCTTCTGCTTGGCTTCCAGCTCGGCATACCCGCTGCCTATGATCTGGCGGTTGATCTCATCGTAGGCGGCCCCATATTCCTCCTTCAGTGCAAGCTGTGCGTCCAGGGCTTCCTTCTGGGCCAGAAGATCCTTTTTCCCTACCTCCACCCGCAGCCCAAGCTCCCCGATCAGCTCTGTCAGCTGGAGAATTGTCAGCTTATCCAGACGATAACGGCAGCTTTCGGTATTTCTTTTTCCCTCCACAAAACGGTCGAACTGATTTTTGATTCCTGTCAGCTCGTTGATTTCCTGCATGGCGTCCTCAATTTTTCGGCGCATACGGCCGTAAAGGACGACGCTCTCCTGCATATCTTCTATATGAATGTCCTGCTCCATGCAGATATACTCTTTTACGAAATCCTCCAGCTTGATATTCATGCGGAAGGGAATGGCGCGCTTGAACAGCCGGGGGAATTTCTCCATATCCAGCCCGCCCAGGTAAACATCGTACAGATTCCTGCGGAACCGTTCATTATTGGAGGTATAGAACCAGTCGTCCCTGGCAAAATTGTGCTGCAGGTAACTCTTTAGTTCCCCGATGGCCATAGCCCGCTCCTGCGTCCGGTAGCTGTTTTCCAGCAGGCCTCCCCGATGCCAGAAAAACAGCCTGCCGATTTCATTGGTTGCCGTTTCCACATCGAAAATAACGCCCACACATTCCTTTTCACCGCTCCCGGTCTGCTCCAGCTCCAGGACGATGGTGGTGGAAAAATTGTGGTTTCTTTTGTATTCAGCCTGGTTGTTTTCCCCGATATTGATCATGCCGCGCAGGTATTCCAGCAGGCTTCGATCCGAATCGTCCGCTGCCGCTTTGTTAAAAAAACCCCGGCCGTCGGTATTCGCATACAGGACGATCTGCATGGCGTCAATGACCGTGGATTTGCCGCTTCCGGAATGGCCGGTAAAAAAGTTGATGCTTTTGTTCAGCGTCAGTATTTTATGATCAATGTAATGCCAGTTGTTCAGCGCGATTCTGGTAATCGCCTTGAAGGACTGGCGGCCGGCCTCAGTCAGCTGCTGTGTCTGTGTACTCGGCATCTGTGTATCCGGCGTCTGTGTATCCGGCATCTGCATCACCGCTGTCTGTGTATCCGGCGTCCGGATCTGTGAACTCTCCGGCAGCATTGTCTGTGTCTGCTGTATCTCCATCTGGCATTTCTCCTTCTTCTTCCTCATTTGCATCCGGGACGGCTTCTTCCTCACTGAAGCTATTAAGCAGCTTCAGAATATCCTCCCGCATCAGCACCAGGTTGATGCAGGGATAGATAATAATGCGGGTGTGTTCGTTCAGCTCCTCCAGCACGTCAATCAGTTCTATCATCTGGTATTTTTTCAGCAGCGCCAGCGCCCTTTTTATCTCTGTAAGGGAGGACAGGCTTTTTGCCAGCCGGAACTCTCCCACTTTCCCGTTCAGCTCCCCAAAGGTGGTGACAATGTTCACGCTGGAGGATACCGCCGCCATCTGTTCATCATAAATCAGCTTCAGCAAAAGCAGATAGATGGTTGCAAGCTTGGGCAGCCGTTCGCCCATGGTAGCCTCCCCCTGCAGCCAGATAGTTCCCAGCTCCGTATTCTGGTTCAGCCGTACGCCCGCCACCGCAAAATATGCCGTCAAAAACTCCATATGCTTGTCGCAGAAATAAAAATCCTTATTGGCAATCAGCCGGCCTGCTTTTTTATCATATTTTCTTTCCAGCAGGAAGGTCTGACGGTACAGCTGCCTGATGACATCCTGCAGCTTTTCCTGTTCCTCCTGCGTCAGCTGTTCATATATTTCCAGCATCCTCTTTTTCCCCTTTTCTCTTAACGAATATCATTGCGGGGTAGGCAAAGCGTTCGCCTTCCACCTGTTCTCCCGAGGTGAGCACCTCAAAACGGCTGTTTTTACGCATGCAGATGTCATAGGCAAGGATCAGCTTTTCAAAATCCTCTTCACTCTCAAGGGCCATCGTCCCTGTCTCCATCACGCCGTCCTTCATATGCTCTTCAATAAAGCTTTCAATCTGCTGTTTGGTAAACCGGTGATGGATCTTGTTCAGCTGCAGTACCTCTTCTTTGGAAAGCTCCCTGTTTTCTTCCTCCGGCAGCAGATCTCCGGCAAAATTCTTCCGACGCCTCCGCCTGTACAGGGGATTATCATTCAGTACCTCCCAGGCGGAAAGATTCATCTTCTCCGCCACCCTGTTAATCCGCGCAAGCTGCGCTCCGTCCTCCTCCTGCTCTCCCAGCTTGTTCAGCAGCTGGATCACCAGGCCATGACGGTCGCTTTCATCGCTTAAAAGATAATTCAGGCGGCTTACCGTAGCGCGGATGTACTTGCTGTGCTCCCGATCCATATTGGTTATCCTGTGTTCAATAGATTCGAAGCCCCTCTCGATCTGGTCAATCAGATCCAGCACATCGTCATCCTGCCGCTTCTTAAAAAAGCCTTCCGGCTCCTTTTCCTTTTTGTCCTGAGACGCGCTCTGCTTTGCCCTGATCCGCTCTATCCATACATCATCCTCACGCATTTCCTTCAGGCAGCGTTTGATATCCATTTTATAGATGTAAAAATTATCGCTTGTTTTCAGGATGTGGTATTTTCTCTTTACCACCTCTTCCACGTAGCCCTCCAGATGCTCCTCCAGAAGCTCCCCATAGGACTGTTTTGCCAGCAGGCGGTCAAAGAATTTATCCATATTATGGAGCATATCCTGAAGCGCCTTATTCAGCTTCCTGGTATTGACCAGGGCGGTCTTTAGCATGGCAATATTCATCCTGGAGTCATTTTTGAAGGAAAAAAGAGTGGCATATACGTTCTGGATATAAATATCCGTATCCTCCATCGGCTGGTTCACCAGCTGTTCAAAGGCAGCGATAAAAACCGCCGCATAGTCGGGAATGACTATGTTGGTGGTCATCGTGGTATAATCTTCTATTTTCCGCAGCCATTTTGCCCGCAGCAGCCAGTTCAGGATACGCTTTGGAACCGCTTCCAGCGCCTCCTCTTCTGTTTCCGTTTCTTCCTTTTCCAGCTGGAACCTCCGCCGGGCGCACATATCCGCCAGAATCTGCACACATGCTTCCCTGCTTAAAAAGAAGTTGTTGTACTGATATTCATCATCTATGGTAAGGAGCGCTTCCATATAGATATCCCGGTTTACGGACCGGAAAAGGCCCCAGAAGGAGCCAGGAATCTCATATATAAATTTCAAATTTACTCATCCTCTTGTATTGTTTCCATCTGTTGGCAAGCAGAAATTTGCCTGCGTACCTCCTCGGACATGGAATCCAACAGGTAGCTTTTTTCTGTTTTCTGCTGTTCCAGATATTCTCCCCGGAGCCTGGCCGCGGCAAGTTCAATGTCTTCCTGCAAATCCCTTGCAGAAAGCAGCCGGCAGCCCTGGCCGCGGATTATAATCTGTTCCAGGCCGTCCGAGGTAGCCACTGTAATATCATATTTTTTCCCATTTTCATGGGTAAACTTTTCAATATACTGATCCGCGGTTTCCGCCTCTCTGGTATATACCACATGAATATTATGATAGTCAAGCACTTCTGTTGTGTGCCCCTGCACACGGTAGGCGTCAAATACCACGATAACCTGTGAATGCACCATGCCCTGGTAATTGCACAGAATATCCTGCAAGCGGCCTCTCGCCCCGTCAATATTCGCCTCCGCCAGGCTTTTTAACTCCTCCCAGGCAAAAATAATATTATAGCCGTCCACCAGAAGATACTTTTCCCTGGGCGCCCCGTCTTTTCTGCTTCCCGTATATACGGTTTCCCTGGACGGTACGGCTGTTTTATGTCCAAAACGGTTCCAGCCGTCCTTCCTTGGAAGCTCCTTATTTCTTTTATTGGCATGGAAGGTACGGGACAGAATCTCGTCAATTTCTTCCACATCAATCCACTCCCCGGCCGCCGCATTTCCCTTTTTTCCGGCATCGGCCCTTTTTATTCCTCCGGGATTTCCTTCCGCATTCCCATTGCCGTCCCCGCTTCTCTCTCCGCCGGGGCTATCTGTGCCAAACACTCCATCACTTCCGTCAGCGCCCTCCTGTCCCGGCAGCAGATCATCAAACCTCCTGCATTCCAAATGCATGTAGTCGGTCACCTTGTCCCATGGCACCACAAAGCCTGCTCCATGGGCACAGAATACCGAACCGGTAGGGTTTTCCGTATCCCTCTCCGGATCATAGCCGCTCTGCTCCATAACCTCAAGCGCATTGTGGCAGGGCTCATAGCCCTTTAACGAACAAAACAGCCTGCCATAGCCCTTCGTATAGGCGATTACCTCCTTCTGGTAATCCCGCATCGTCACCACAGGGCAGACACCGGTCAATACGGCCATGTCTCCTTCCGTAAATGGCGCATTGAAGCTGCCGTTCATTTTTTCAATATCCGTCATGGCCCGGCCCACCAGCTTTTCCGGCACCTCCAGCCGGAAGGCATACCAGGGCTCCAAAAGGATGCTGTGAGCCTGCATCAGTCCCTGCCGCACCGCCCGGTAGGTTGCCTGCCTGAAATCTCCGCCCTCCGTATGCTTCAGATGGGAACGCCCGGTGAGCAGCGTGATTTTCATATCCGTGATGGGAGCGCCGGTCAGCACGCCTCTGTGCTCCTTTTCCTCCAGATGGGTGAGCACAAGCCTCTGCCAGTTCCGATCCAGAATATCCTCACTGCAGTCGGAGGCAAACTGCAGGCCGCTTCCCCGCTCTGCCGGCTCCAGCAGCAGATGGACCTCGGCGTAATGCCGGAGCGGTTCAAAGTGTCCCACGCCTTCCACACGATCCGCAATCGTTTCCTTATATACAATGTGTCCGGCCCCGAATTCCACCGCCACGCCAAATCGATCCTGAATCAGGCTTTTCAAAATTTCAATCTGCACTTCTCCCATAACCTGGGCCTGGATTTCCTGCAGCCGCTCATCCCATACGATGTGCAGCGCAGGCTCCTCTTCCTCCAGCTGCCGCAGCCTGGGAAGAATGACCGGCACCTCACAGCCCTCCGGAAGCTTCACCTGATAAGTCAGGACAGGCTCCAGCAATGGCGCTGCGGAGGCCTGCTCCACGCCCAGCCCCTCTCCGGGACGGGTATGTCCCAGGCCTGTCACGGCACAGACCGTCCCCGCCTGCGCCTCGTTTATCAGCTCATATTTATCTCCGGAGTATATACGGATCTGGTTGACCTTCTCCTCCCAGACCTCCTGACCCGGCCGGAGCTTATCCTCCGCCCCTGCATTGGTCAGCATACTTTTTACCTTCAGGCTTCCGCCGGTTATTTTCATATAGGTCAGACGGTTTCCCTGGTCATCCCTGACGATTTTAAATATTTTGGCGCCGAATTCCTGCGGATAAACCGGCTGTACAGTATAGCGATCCAATCCGTCTAAAAACTCATCCACACCGGTCAGCTTCAACGCAGAACCATAAAAACAGGGAAAAAGCTTCCGTTCCCGGATCAGCTGTATCAGCTGTTCTTCCTCCAGCCGATCCTCTTCCAGGAACTGCTCCAGCGCCGCCTCATCGCACATGGCCGCCTGTTCATAAAACGCTTCATCCATTTCCCCGGAAAAATCCACGCAGCCCTCATCCAGCCTGTCCTTCAGTTCCTTCTGAATCGCCTCTTTGTCCGTCCCCGGCTGATCCATCTTATTTATGAAAAGAAAAACAGGGATCCCATACCGCTTCAGCAGCTGCCACAGCGTCTGCGTATGTCCCTGTACCCCGTCCGCTCCGCTGATTACCAGCACAGCGGCATCCAACACCTGAAGCGAGCGTTCCATCTCCGCAGAAAAGTCCACATGTCCCGGCGTATCCAGGAGGGATACCTCCATACTTTTCCATTTAAAATTTGCCTGTTTGGAAAATATGGTAATCCCCCTGGCTTTTTCCAGGGCATAAGTATCCAGGAAGGCATCTCCGTTATCCACCCGGCCCGGCTTTCTCAGCAGGCCGCTGCGATATAGAATGCTTTCCGATAAGGTTGTCTTTCCGGCGTCTACATGAGCAAGAATTCCTATAACTAATTTTTTCATATCTTATCCTGACTGTTGAATGAATTAGATGATTTATACTGGCTGTATAAGTTTTACAGTTATGTTCCTTTTATATTTTCATGGCCTGGCCAGTTCGCAGAGGCTGTCTGTCCAAAAGTTTCGCATCACCGCAGCACACGCGGCTTAGTCAGCATTGGAAGCGGCCGTCTTACGCCGTTTCTTTCATGAAAACGTTTTAAGTATACCATAAAATCAGGTCAAAAAACAGAGGAAGCTGTTCTTCAGATACGCTGAAATGAAGAAGCGGCTTCCCCTATTGTTATGTATGTTTCCTATTTATCCATATTTTCAGCAAAGTCTTCTATTGAAGCGGCTTTAATTGCTTCCTTCAGCCAGTTCTTCAACCGTTGCAAATCAGTCTCCTCCAGAAGCCTTCTGCGCAGTTCCTCCGGAACTGTACCAAGCTCTTCCAGTATTTCAAGAATACTTTCCGCTCTTCCTTTGACTTTTCCTGCTTTGTTGCCGTCCTCCCAGCTGTACTCCTTTTCCTTTGCTATAAAGCGTTCTTCATTGAATTCCGCCCACATTAATTCCTCCACCTCCGCTCTCTGTGTCCGCAAAATATCCGCAAGAACTCCCTCTTTCATACAGATATCCACCGCCTGCTTTACAGCGTCCTCCAGTTGTTCTCCTGCAGCAAGGCGTTCCCTGATGCGTTCCACAAACACCGCATATTCCCATAATTTCCGGCAATTGTCCATCAGCTCCCGATTATGGCCCAGATTAATATTCAGCATCAGCGCACTGCATTCCAGGGAAGGCTCCGCCGCCAGCCCTTCCGGCAAATAATAAGATTCCGACAGCTTTAAAACCATTCGATCAGGCAGCTGTGCCGTTCCATTATAAAAAACCAGATATTGAGGTAACGGCAGCATCAGCCTTCTGCTTCCATATAAATCTCCTCCGGAAGCATCCACATACTTCCTGTATATATCCGCTAAATAGAAAACTCCCCGGAGCGGCATGTTGGGACAATAGGTACTCTGATGCTCATATAAATTCAGCACATCGTCAAGCAGGAAGGACAGATCATTTTTCATTCCCATATACAAAACATCATCTAACGTCGTTATCTCTAATGCCTCGGCATCCTTATACTGTGTACCTCTCACGGCATTATATAACGCTAAAAGTTCTTCCTTACTGCTGAAAATCAACCGGAATAAACGGTCCTTATAAACTCTGTTCACTTTTACGTCCAATTAATTACCTCCATTATATTAACATTTTTTCTACAATGCAATAGTAAGTTACTTATTTTTATATATATAATTACAATAAACTGATATATCAAAGAGAATCGGAAGAAATATAGATGGTTGAAGATTTTTAAAGACAAAATTCTTACTTTTATAAAATAAGTAGAAAGACATGAAAGAATACATATTCTGTGTGAATACTCTGAAAATAAATCAACAACTACGTTTTAATTAAAGCCTTATTTAATTGTATAAACAAGTCCATTTTATAAGCCTAAACGTAATATATTGGAAAAACAGCTATACACATGATATGCTGTCTTTAATAAAACTACCGTGCCTTCATCTAAAATGAAGCAAGATCTAAAAATAATTCTGCTATTAAAGAATATTCTGCCCCTGAAATGTCGGGTAATCAATTTACAACTCAAATAAAATAATTATTGGAGGTGAGATGGTGAATATTCTTAAACAACTCGACAATGCAGTAAACTATATTGAAGCAAATCTGTGTAATGAGATTGATATGGATGAGCTTGCACGAATTGTCTGTATAACGCCAGATAGCTTTTTACGTTTTTTTAGCTATATGAGTGGTGTAACGCTGAATATGTACATACGTCGAAGACGATTGACACTTGCTGCATATGAATTACGCAGTTCAGATATCAAAATTATCGATGTTGCTGTGAAGTACGGCTACAATAGCGCCGATGCATTTGCAAAAGCGTTTGCAAAACAGCATGGCATCACTCCAACACAGGCACGCAGCCTGCATCAACAGCTAAGAGTATATCCGCCTATTTCATTTCACATTTTAATAAAAGGAGCAACAGAAATGAACTTCAGAATTATGGAAACAGCCCCCATCAGATTGCGTGGTTTACCAAAACAATTCATCGGAATTGCTGCTGACCGTTTTGAACAGGAACATATTATGTGGGCAGACGAATATGATGATTACATGAAACAGATCAATAAAGATATTCCGGGAATATGGTATGGGATATGGGAGCGCGGAACTTATTGGATTGCGAAAAATGAAATGGAAGCTGTCCCAGCCAATACTCTCCCTTACGAAATTGCCTCCGGTACATATGCTGTTTTTTCCACAGATTGCGGTGGCTTTGCCGGAGATGAACTACCAAAACTCAGAGAATTGATTTTTGATTCATGGTTACCTGACTCAGGATATATTCAAACGCGGGATAATGAGATTGAGGTTTATTATTTATATTCTAAAAATGAAAAAAGAAAAAGACATTACGAAATTTGGATACCTGTAAAAAAATCAGATCAATCCTTATAGCTATAAAACAAACTTATATATAATATTGGGAAATGAATATATTGTTCATTTTTTAACAAACCTTTATCATGGATATTAAAAGTAAAAGAGGACGCAAGCGGATTAGTTGTTTACGTCCTCTGCCCATTAAATGTCTTAGTGTAGCATCTTATAACTTTTACTCAGATATCTTTCTAAAGAAAAAACTCAACTTTTCTTTTCAGTGCCTTTTCGCTCTTTTCACCATCAGCTGTCATTATAATAAGCAGCTCTCCTTCATAAATACCTCCTACGATTCCGCATAAGAGAATAAACTCTCCCGTCCCGCAGCGCATATCCCGGAGTTCTCCAAGCATTACTGTAAATACGCCATTTTTCCTGCCGATTCTTGTTACCGAACGCAGGCGATATTTATCATCTTCTCCCTTTTCATAAAGAAGAGCCGGCCTGACAAAAAACAGTAATACGATTGCAAGAAGCAGTAAAACTACTGCTGCGCATATTACCGCCTTCAGTGTTCTCATCCAGCCTGCTTGCTCCGCGCGGCAGTTTTCAGGGTTAATGCTGCATAACGGGCAGTCAGGATTATTCTTTTTGCATCTGGTAAGGCAGGTACATTCCGCCGGCTCTTCCGTTTCTTCCAGAGCAGACACTACCCTTTCGTCTGCTCCTTCGTTTCTTTCCTCCACAGTATACGTTTCTATTTCCGGCTTATCTTTCTTCGGTTTGTGCTTCCGATCCGGCTGCTTCATATTATTATCTGAAATTTCCGGTTTCTTTTTTCTTCCAGGTTCTTTTCCTGCGCCTTTTTCATCTGATAAGTCAGGTTCCAATAGTGGATTATCTGTCCCGCCATCATCAGGCGCAGTAACAGTTTCGTTATCATCCATATCGTTATTATCCGTTTGGCCGCCGTCCGGTGGTCCGTCTTCATTACCGCCGTTGCTGTTCCCGCCGCCTCCCTGATTTCCTCCATCGCCGCCTTCGTCCGGTATCTGCATACGCCGCAGGGTAAATGAAGCTTCCGTAATATTTTCCAGTCTGTCTCTCACATAAAAATGATAGGTGCCCGGTTCGCTGAATTCATATTCTCCGGTATCCGTCCATTCCTCGCCATCTGTTGAAAAGGCCTTTCGGGCCAATCCGCAGCCAGGGGCACCATCCGGCTGCAAATCCTGCGCTTCCAGAATAATCCTTGCCTTACCATACAGCCATAGCTGTGGTTTCTGGGTAAAACTGAGCCTTGGGCCGGTTCTGTCAATATTAACCACACGGATTTCCCCTGTGGCCTGATTGCCGAAGCCATCCCTCACTGCTATATGAAAGGTACCGTTCTCCTTCACCTGTAACCTTTTATCCTCCGCCCAGGTCTTCCCGCCGTCACAGGAATATTCTTTTGCACCGGAACCCGGCAGGCCGGCATTATTTTTATCCGATGCATCCACAACTATGATGCATTCACGGCTCCAGCCCTCCGGTTCCAGGGACAAGGTAAATTCCGGCGGGGTCGTGTCGATATTCTGAATATCAATCGTCTGCTTTGCTATATTCCCGGTTTTGTCTCTCACTGCAACCGTAACGATACCGTTTTCCCTGATATCGATTTGGCTGCTTTTTCCCCAGGTTTTACCGCCGTCAAAGGAAAACGGTTCCTCTGCCAGGCCGCTTCCCGCTCCGCCATCCGGCTGGAGATCCTCGGCCTGGACTGTCACCCGGTTTACCCTGACATTAGCCGCGGTATCCCAGTCAATATGAATTTTAGGCGCCGTGTTGTCTATCGTATTAATTACCAGGCTCTTCTCCCCTTCATTGCCCAGTTTATCCCGCACCTTAATCAGATAAGTACCGTTTTCCGTAAATGTATGTATGTTCTCCTTCCAGGTGGTTCCCCCGTCATAGCTGTAACCCGCTTCAGCGATTCCGCATCCCGAATTGCCGTTTTCCTGGAGGTCCTGTGCTTTTACGGTTACCTCCACACCGCCGCCGGTCCAGTCTCCGGCATAGGTAAGCTCCGTAATCTCCGGCCCCCTTCTGTCTATATTATTGACAGCAACAGATACCTCCGCTTCCGCACAATTGTTGTTGCTTCCGGCATTCAGCCTGCAGGTATAGGTTCCGTTGCTTTCCACAGATAATTCATTCTGTGCGGACGGAGCCCCTCCATTCCAGATAAAGCTGTCGGAGGCAACCGCAATGCTGCCTTTTATTTCATACCCTGCTTGCAGCTTCACTTCTCTTGTCCACTGCGTGGTATCCGGATGCACCGTCAATACTGCGACCTCCGCTCCCTCCGTTTCACCGCAGGACATTTCATAACCTGTCACCTCGCCTTCATGGCTGCAGTCCAGTTTTTTATCTGTATGCGTAGTGCTGTCGTAGCCTTTGAAGCCGTCCGTTCCCGGACCGTGGTGTTCTGTAAAATGTATCTGTGTGTATTGATCCGCCGCACCGCAGGCACTGTGTTTTTTAATGACATTCTGATAGATTTCATGTACCTGTCCATGGCAGTCGCAGTGTGCATCCCCCTGCGACCAGAAGCCGCCGTTCCCATGTACGGTAACCGTACAGCTGACGGTACGGTAACATCCCTTCTCCTCGGAATGCTCATGAAACAATTCCCGGAAGCAGCTTCCTCCGTTCTCCTCACTGCCATCATGTCGATGGACTATGGACGCGGATACACTGCCATCAGCTTCTTCCGCCGATATTTTAAGTCCGCCCAGGCCCGCCGTTATCAGTGCCAGACATAGAATGCCTGCCATAATCCCCAGCCAGGCTATTTTTCTTATCGTTTGTAATCCCATAGGATACCTCCTTCATTGTTGTGTAAATTGAGATTCTAAAGTCCCTTAAAGGGTTGATAAATAAATCTAAGCACCAAAAGCATATTTAAGCGCCAAACCAAAAAATGAGCGCAAAAAATACACCAGAAGCTCAGTCCATAGGCATCTCTCCCTTCTTTTGTCCGACCTGTTCCGTAAAAATTGGAATTCATACCGGCTGATTCGCCATGATGCCGTCTTACATACGGCCTTTGAAATGGAAAAACGGATTACCGGGAAATGGTAACCGCCGTGAAAATACTTTATCACAAAATCATTCAGCCCGCAAGCTGTTTTATATAGCATAATCCTGCAAAAAAAACAGCGGCAGGGAAAGAACTTTACTTCCGTAAAATTTCTCCCTGCCGCCGCTGCTTTTACCGCCTCACAAAGTATTTATGGCAGCTCTTCTCCTCTGCCGGTGCCTGCGTCAGCGCTTCCACATCCTGTTCTTCCGTTCCTGACCAGAGAAGCTAACCAAAGAAGCAGAATTATTCCCACAATCACAGTTGTTACAAGCGCCGCATATTCCCCAAATCCGTCTCTGTTTTTTCCCCGGGCTCCGTTCAAAAACGGAATGCCGAGTACGATGGCAAAATACCAGAATACCGGTACCGCCCACTTGATTCGTCTGCGTTGGCGTCTTACCTCCCCTGCAACTATCCCCGCCATAAAATCCGCCACCTGATAAACCAACAGCAGCGCCATAAAATAAACCACAATCCCAATCAGCGTATGAAGACGTTGTGCCGTCAGCCACCCGCCTCCGGCCAAAACACCCTCCAGCCGAAGCGGCAGATATATGGCTGACACAATACGGATACCATTGACAAAAACAGTAAACAGATAGGAAAATACCATGCTTCCCGCCAGCCAAATAGTCTTTTTCTTTCCTGTTTTCATCCGGTGTATGCAGCCGTAAATAAGCGCTGCCATGCTCACAAGCATAAACTGGACTCCGGAACAGGAGGCAGCAATGATAAAACGCAGTTCATGATTTACATAGCCCCGCTGCGCTTCATAGGCAAAGGAAATCCCGCCCAGGCTCCCTGCCCACCGGGCCGTGGGAGCCAGAATCCATCTCAGTTCATCGCTTCCTGCCCTGCTGTAAAAAAACTTCAGACATGAAAGCACCACAAAGCCTGCGGCATAAAATATCAGGTTTTCTTTGAGCACCGCCTTCCATCTGCTTCCTGCCATGTTAATCATCCCTTCCTGCCGTCCTTCTTCTCCTGTTCCGGGAATAGACGTTTATCTCCGCCGCAGCCGCGGCAAATGCCAGCAGAAGCATGAAGCCCGGTTCCGAACCCACGGTATAGCCTCCTATAGCCAGATCCGACACCTGCCGGGGCAGTGGTATGGGTTGTTTCACATCCGTGCTTTCACCGCTTTCATTGCGGATCGTTTCCGTCACCGCGATAAAGGAGGTATATGGCGTTATCATGCTGTAATCCAGGCCTATCTGCGTTACTTCTTTTTTTGCCGCTCCTTTCAGATCCTCGCTGAAACCGTAATCCGTCAGCCTCTCCACCTTTTTTCTGGCCCAGAGATAACGGATTATATTATTTTCTTCCAGCGGCTCCGCGTCTGAAACCCGAATCTCCTGCACATAATCCCTGCTGCCTGATTTTCCCGTAATCCGGATCGTCCCGGCAGGCTCTCCCCTCCATTTTCCAAACAGGACAATGGGACGCTGGGCAAAGAGGGTAGACAGTACGGAGGGTTCCACCTCATATACGTCAAAGCCTTCATAATCCACCTGGATATCCGTCAAAAGCGGATATTGGATATAGGTTCTGAATTTTTCGGCTGTTTCCGCGGCTTTCTGGTCATCGGTAACCACGAAGGCTTCTCCCATTCCGGTCTGGGCAATGCCGTCTATCAGGTACCGGTTCACGGAAGAGCCTATGCCGAAGGAGAAAAAGCTGGCCGCACCCGCATTCTTGTTTATCAGATCAAAAATTTCTTTTTCCTCCGCAATATAACCGTCTGTGATAACTACAATGCTGCGTGATACCTCCTTTTCCGCCGGAATAGCCAGTGCATTTTCCAGCGCGGGCACCAGCTCCGTCCCGCCGCCGCCTTCCTGGGCATCAATCAGCGCCGTCGCCTTCCCGATGTTCTCAACGGTTGCCGGAACCGACACCGGCGACATCTGAAGCGAGGCGCCGGAAAACAATATCAGGTTAAAACGGTCCGTTTCCCGCAGGTTTGTTACCAGATCCCTGATAAGCTTCTTGGCAGTATCCAGGGGATATCCATACATGGAGCCTGACACATCCAGTACGAAAATGTATTCCCTGGGCGTAATGTCCTCTGTCTGATAGCGTTCCGGCGGCTGTACCATCAGCATGAAAAAGTTCTCCTTCTCCCCTTTTCCCAGCGTCAGACCACAGTTCACCTGATTCCCTGTCAGCTTATAATCCAGGATAAAATCCCTGTCCCCGGCAAATTCCGCCGGATTGGAAAGCGTCACCTGTGCCGCCGAATCACCGGTCCATGCCACATCCACGGCATGGGAGCTGCAGGTCAGGTCCGAAATAGGTACCCCCGCGGACAGATTGACGGTAATATTGTACCTTTCTGATGGTTCTTCCCCTGCCTTTAGAAAAGGACTGGCTATCCAACCGTCCGTTTCCATGGTTTTGGGTACATGGGGACTGGAATAACGCGGCCCGGCAACCGTTGGAAAAACAAACTGATACGTCCCCTCGGAAGGAACGATCAGCTCCGTATAATGCAGTTCTATCCGTATGGTATCCCCCGGCATTACATTGGCCACATCCATGGTGAATACATTGGGCCGCTGCTCCTCCAGCAAAGAAGCGCTTTTCCCTTCGCTTTTCGCCTGCTCATATTCCTGCTTTGCTTCCTGCTTTTCTTTGATTTTGGCAGTGATTACCTCATTCCCAATCTGCATCGTCATCCCATGGACGGTCACTCTTGTGGAAGCCGGAAAAACATAGCTTGCATTGATGGGGATCTCTCCCTCGTTTGTATAGGTCTGAGTCACAAAGGTTTCCGCAATGACACCGTTGATATTGGTCACCACCTCCGTTTTCTTCAGCGGAAAGCTGTCCGCCGACGCCTCCGTCCCTTCAATAAGAAAATATGGGGCGAGGGTAGTGTCACCCTCCCCGTCTGTTCCCGCTGCATGAACCGTCATGGAACAGGTTGTCAAAATAAGCATTGTAAAAATAATTCCCAGCCAGTTTCCTTTATTTTTCATCTGTGCTCTCCTCTGCGCGCTGCGCTTTTAACAGTTTCTAACCCTCACTTCGTACATGCCGGAACCAAATAGATCGTGTATACCTACGCATCCGGCATATACGAAGTCAGGATTATAATAATAAATTACAGCGCACAGGCATCAAATCTGCATCAAAGATGCATCAAATCTGTATCATGCGGAAATCTGCCTGACATCCCGCCCTTTTGCCAAACCTTCCGTAAATAAAAAAATACCCCGGGCTGCAGGGCCTTTTCCGGTAAAGGAATGTCCGCCGCAGTAAATCCGGGATATTTTTTCCTGTCCTGCGGCTGTTTAAGAAAAAACCGCCGCAGGATTCATTTTTCAGTTTATTCAGGCTGTCCTGCCTGCATATCCGGCAAATAACTGCCTGATATCATACCACCTGATACTTCGCCACATAAACAGGGAAGCTGTCCGTTCCCTTGATTTCCTTATCGGCAGTGATGGTCACATTCTTATCCGAAATAATGTATTCCACATTCACTCCCGGTTCAATCACGGTATCCTGCATCAGCACACAGTTCTTTACCTTTGCGCCCTTTCCTACCCTGACGCCACGGAAGAGAACGCTGTTTTCCACTTCCCCTTCTATGATGCAGCCGTCAGCGGCCATAATATTTTTCGCCTTCGCTCCTTTTATATAGCGGGTCGGGTTGTCGTCACGGATTTTGGTGTAAATATGGTTGCCGCCGAAGAGCGCGTCCAGGTTTTCCTCATCCAGAAGCTTCATATTTTCATCGAAATAGCTCTTAATACTGCTGATACGCGCAATATAACCGCCGAACTTATAGCCGCGCACATTCAGCTTATCCAGCTGGGGCGCCAGGATATCCCGCTCAAAATACACATAGCCCCTGACAAACGCGGCGGAGATCTGGCTGATCAGCAGCTCCCTTTCAATAATATAAATATTCAGGGACAGGTTCTGAATCCCCGGCTCCTCCGGATTGATCTGGATTTCCCTGACACGTCCGTCCTCGATATCCAGGGTATAGTACAGATCCTTATTCACATCGAAGGGTTTGATCAGCCCCTCCGGGATTTCCTCCTGGGCATAGGCCAGGGTCACATCGGCGCCGCTTTCAATATGGGCATTCAGCATGGCCTTGAAATCAAAATTGGCGGCCAAGTTAGCCTCGGACATAATCACGTATTTTTCCTTCTGATCCTTCAGAAAATCCAGAATGCTTGCCAGCGCCTCCACACGTCCGTTGTAGACCTTCACCGTTTTTTCCGCAAAGGGGGGGACGATGTTCAGCCCGCCGTTTTTACGTGTCAGATCCCATTCACGCCCGGAACCCAGATGGTCCATAAGAGAATGGTAATTCTTGCGGACAATCACGGAAATGTTGTCAATTCCGGCATTGACCATGCTGGACAACACAAAATCAACCATCCGGTAACGCCCTGCAAAGGGAATGGAGGCCATCAGACGCTCCGCAACCAGTTCAGGTACCAGGGAATCATAGCTGTTGGGAAAAATGATGCCGAGTGCATTTGCATTGGAGTTTACCATTCTACTTCACCATCCTTTACATTATGATCGATCATGGCATTGGTGCCTATCTTGGCGCCGTCGCCGATATACACACCTGCCCCCACTGTGGCCACGCCATTTTCCGCACCCTCAGGCATGGCGCCCACTTCGGCATTTTCACCGATAACCACATTTTCCGCAATGATGCAGTGCTTAACCACCGCGCCCGCCTTGATCACCGTGCCGCCCATAACAACCGCATCCTCCACATCTGCGCCAGGCTCCACAATAACGCCGGCAAACAGGACCGAATGCTTCACATGGCCGCCGATAC